>JADCEL010000099.1 GCA_020250125.1 Rhodobacter sp. | reverse complement strand
TGGCCGGGGGCTTTGGCCCCCGGCCGGTCCTGATCCCGGCGCGGCACTGTGGCAGGGGCGATGGCCCCTGCCATTGAAGCGGTGAAGGTACCTTCGCCCGTCCGGGCGGGAACAGGAAACGCGACCCGCGTTTCCCCCGCCCCAGTGGGGCGGTCCCCCGTAGACCGGCAGGTCCGAGAGACACAGAGGCCAGCGCCCGACCCGGCGGGGGCGAAGCGCCCGCCGGGGGCGGGTTGGGCGCTGGCCGGGGGCTTTGGCCCCCGGCTGGTCAAGGATCAGCGCGGCACTGTGGCAGGGGCGATGGCCCCTGCCATTGGAACGGTGAAAGTGCTCTCGCCCCTCCGGGCGGCCCCGCAAACGCAGTGCGTTTCCCCCGCCCGCGCGGTCAGCGCTGCGATGTTGCCCAGCGCGGGCTGACCCAGGGTTCCAGATTTTCCGGTGCCAGTGGCGTGCGGCCCAGCAGGTGATCGGCGGCCTTCTCACCCACCATGATCGAGGGGGCATTGAGGTTGCCGTTGGTCACGCGCGGAAAGACCGAGCTGTCGGCAACCCGCAGCCCGTCAACCCCGATGACACGGCAGCACGGATCCACCACCGCCAGCGGGTCGTCGCGCCGGCCCATCCGCGCCGTTCCGCAGGGGTGGTAGGCGCTTTCGGCATGGTCGCGGACAAAGGCATCCAGCTCGTCGTCCGATTGCACCGCAGCACCGGGCTGGAGTTCGTGCTTCACGAAGGGCTGCATCGCCGCCTGTCCGAAAATCTCGCGGGTCAGGCGGATGCAGGTGCGGAAATCCTGCCAGTCGCCGGGATGGGACATGTAATTGAAGCGGATCACCGGTGCCGCCGCCGGATCGGCCGACCGCAGCGTCACGCAGCCGCGCGATTTCGACCGCATGGGTCCGACATGGGCCTGAAAGCCGTGCCCCTCGGCCGCTGCCTTGCCGTCATAGCGCACCGCAAGGGGCAGGAAGTGATACTGGATGTCGGGGTAATCCACCCCGGGTCCGGAGCGGATGAAGGCGCAGGCCTCGAACTGGTTCGACGCACCAAGGCCGCGCCCGGTCAGCAGCCACTGCGCGCCGATGCTGGCCTTGCCCCAGAGGTTCCAGTGCCTGTAAAGCGTGACCGGCCGGCTGGCGGCGAATTGCAGATAGACCTCCAGATGATCCTGAAGGTTCGCCCCCACGCCCGGACGGTCGGCGATGACCGGAATGCCATGGTCCGCCAGATGTGCTGCGGGACCGATGCCCGACAGCATCAGAAGCTTCGGCGTGTTGATCGAGGAGGCGGCAAGCACCACCTCGCGCGCGGCGGGGATCACCCGCACGGCCCCGCCCTGTGACACTTCGACCCCGGTGGCCCGCCCGTTTTCCACGATCACCCGCTGCGCCAGCGCGCGGACGACCTGCACCTTGCCGGTCTTCAGTGCGGGGCGCAGATAGGCATTGGCCGCAGACCAGCGCCTGCCTTTCCAGATCGTGGCTTCCATCGGGCCGAAGCCTTCCTGCGCGCGGCCGTTGTAATCATCCGTTACCGGATAGCCGGCCTGGCGGCCCGCTTCGATGAAGGCACCGAACAGCGGGTTGTCGCGGGGGCCGCGCGTGACGTGCAGCGGCCCGTCATGGCCGCGCCATTCCGGATCGCCCGCGCCACCATGCCAGTGTTCCATGCGCTTGAAATAGGGCAGCACATCGGCATAGGCCCAGCCTGCGGCGCCCTGATCGGCCCAATGGTCAAAGTCGCGCGCATGGCCGCGCACATAGACCATGCCGTTGATGCTGGACGACCCGCCCAGCACCTTGCCGCGCGGCGTCGCCAGCACGCGGTTGCCCAGGTGCGGCTCGGGTTCGCTGTGCAGGCCCCAGTCATAGCGGGCCATGTTCATCGGATAGGACAGGGCGGCGGGCATCTGGATGAACGGCCCGGCATCGGTGCCGCCATGTTCGATCACCGTCACGTTCAGCCCGGCCATGCCCAGCCGGTAGGCCATGGCACAGCCTGCCGAGCCTGCGCCCACGATCACCACATCCGCCGTCATGTTCACTCCGATCCGACAAGGGCGGTGAAGCGGCCAAGCGCCACATTCCCGCCGGTCGCAACGATGACCACCGTCTTTCCCCGGACCGGGATCTGCCCGTCCAGCACGGCGGCCAGCGCCACCGCGCCCGACGGTTCCAGCACCAGTTTCAGCCGTTCGAAGGCAAAGCGCATGGCATGGGCCACCGGCCCGTCGGCCACCGCCACGCCGCGCACGCCGGCCTTGCGCGCGGCCGCAAGCGGTGCCGTGCCGGGGGCGGTCGCCTGCAGCGCATCGGCGATGGTCGGGGTCGCGCCGGGCACGCGGCGCATCCCGCCTGCCGACAGCGACAGGCCCATGCCGTTGTAGCCTTCGGGCTCTACCGCCCAGGTGGCCGTCGCGGGGCTGACATAATGCAGCGCCAGGGCAAGCCCGCCCAAAAGCCCGCCGCCACCCACCGGGCAGGCCACGATATCGGCGGCAAGACCCAGGTCCTGCAACTGCTCCAGCATTTCCAGGCCCGCCCCGGCCTGCCCTGCCACGATCAGCGGATCATCGAAGGGATGCAGCAGCACAAGACCCTCGCGCGCGGCGATGTCGCGGGCAAGGGCTGCGGCCACCTCTTCGCGCGGGCGGTCGCCATGGTGCGACAGGATCACGCGCGCGCCGTAGCCTTCGGTTGCCTCGCGCTTCAGCAAAGGGGCATCGGCGGGCATGACGATGGTGACAGGCACGCCCAGGCTGCGGCCCGCCGCCGCCAGGCCTTGCGCGAAATTTCCCGAGGAAAAGGCAACGACCCCGCGCGCGCGGTCTTCGGGGGGCAGGCACCAAAGCCGCCAGCAGGCCCCCCGGATCTTGAAGGAACCGGTGGATTGCAGGCTTTCCGCCTTGACCAGCGCGCGTGCCGCCCCGGTGGCCCGGGCCAGGGCATCACAGTCCAGCAGCGGGGTGCGCTGGGTCGCGGCCCGCGTCACCGCATAGGCTGCGGCAAGGTCCGCCAGAGAGGGGACAGGGGCGGGATGCATCATTCGCCCCCTGGAAAGCGCTGGCTGGTTTCCAGCACATTCAGGTCCATGTGGTTGCGCATATAGCGTTCGGACGCCTTCTGCAGCGGCTGGAAATCCCACGGGTAATAGGCCCCGTTGCGCAGCGCCTGATAGACGATCAGGCGGCGGGCCTGGCTGGCGCGGACATCGGCATCGAACCGCGCCAGGTCCCAGCGCGCCTGCGCCTCGTGCTTCAGTCCGGCAAGGGTGGCGGCATGGGCGGGGTCGGCGGCAAGGTTATGCAGTTCCTGCGGGTCTGCTTCCAGGTCAAACAGCAGATCAGGGTCCAGCGCGCAGAGGATCAGCTTCCAGCGGCCCATGCGCAGGCCGATCATCGGGGCTTCGCTGGCCTCGGCGGCATATTCCAAAGGGACCGCCGGGCGCGCGCCCTGACCTGTCGCCAGCGGGATCAGCGAGTTTCCGTCGGTCCAGGGGCGGATGTCTTCCATCGCAACCCCGGCCAGGTCGCACAGCGTGGGCATCACATCCAGCGTGGACACTGGCTGGCGGATCAGGCCGGGGGGCAGGCCGGGGGCCGCGATCATCAGCGGCACGCGGGCGGAACCTTCGAAGAAGCTCATCTTGAACCACAGGCCCCGTTCGCCCAGCATGTCGCCGTGATCCGAGACAAAGACGATCACCGCTTCCTGCCGCGTCGCCGCCAGCGCTGCCAGAACCTCGCCGATCCTGTCATCGATGTAAGAGATATTGGCGAAATAGGCGCGGCGCGACCGGGCGACCATATCATCGGTCAGGGTGTAGCTGTGCCAGTCGCTGGCCCGCAGGATGCGCTGCGAATGGGCATCCTGATCGCCGAAGGGAAGGGCCGGAACCTGCGGCATCAGATGCGCGCAGTCTTCATACAGGTTCCAGTATTTCCGGCGCGCGACGTAAGGATCGTGCGGATGGGTGAAGCTGACGGTGATCATCCATGGCCGGGCATCTGCCCCGCGCGCCAGATCATAGACCTTCTGCGTGGCGTGAAAGGCGACCTCGTCGTCATATTCCAGCTGATTGGTGATCTCGGCCACGCCGGCACCGGTGACGGACCCCATGTTGTGATACCACCAGTCGATGCGCTCACCGGGGCGGCGGTAATCGGGTGTCCAGCCGAAATCGGCGGGATAGATATCGGTGGTCAGACGGTCTTCAAAGCCGTGCAACTGATCGGGGCCGACGAAATGCATCTTGCCCGACAGCGCGGTGCGGTAACCGGCGCGGCGCAGATGGTGGGCAAAGGTGGGAATGTCGCTGCGAAACTCTGCCGCGTTGTCATAAACGCCGGTGCGCGACGGCAGTTGCCCGGACATGAAGGCAGCGCGGGCGGGCGCACACAGCGGCGAGGCTGTGTAGCTATTGGCAAAGCGCACCGAACGCGCCGCAAGCGCCCTGAGGTTGGGCGCATGCAGCCAGTTTGCCGGTCCGTCGGGAAAGAACAGGCCGGACAGCTGATCGACCATGAAGATCAGGATGTTCGGCCCGGTCACGTCCTGGCACCCCGCCCCAGTTCGGCGGCAAGGACATCCAGCACGGTTTCGACCGCGCCCGCACGGTCGGTCTTGCCGCGCACAAGGACCTGTCGCAGATAGACACCGTCGATCAGGGCGGCCAGCGCCTCGGCAACCGCAGGCGCGCGCGGCCCCACAAGGGGACGCAGGCCATGGCGCAGGTTTGACCGGAGGCGGCGCTGATAGACATCCAGAAGACGCGCGGCCTCGGGCATGGTCTGGGCCATGACATAGAAGTTAAGCCAGGCCCCGATCACCTCGCGCCGGAAGCTGGCCGGGCTGAACGATGCGCGCACCACCGCCTGCACCCGCGCCTCGGGGCCGCAGGCCACGGCCAGCGCCCCGCGCACCTCGGCCCCGTACAGGGTCAGAACGTGCCGCATCGCGGCCAGAAACATCGCCTCTTTCCCGCGAAAATAATGATGCGCCAGGGCAGATGACATGCCGGCGCGCCGGGCAATCTGGCTGACCGTCACATCAAGGCTGCCTGTGCGTCCGATCTCGGCAATCGTGGCGTTGACCAGCGCTGCCTTTCGGATAGGCTCCATTCCCAGCTTGGGCATCGGCGGGTTCCCTGCGATATCGCTTGCCATCCGCTGCCAGCTTGACGTTAATTGACCCGTCAATCAACAAAAAAAGGGAGACTGCCACAATGACCACCTTCCGCAATGCGCTTCTTGCAAGCGCCCTGGTGCTGACCGCGGCACCGGCCTTTGCAACCTGCGACAAGGTCACGTTTTCCGATGTGGGCTGGACGGATATCACCGCCACCACCGCCGTGACGACGCTGATCCTGGAGGCACTTGGCTATGAGACCGACATCAAGGTGCTGTCGGTGCCGGTGACCTACACCTCGATGGCCGAAGGCGACATCGACGTGTTCCTGGGTAACTGGATGCCGACGATGGAGGGCGACATCGGCCCCTACCGCGATGCAGGGACCGTGGATGTCGTGCGCACCAACCTGGAAGGCGCCAAGTATACGCTGGCCACCAATGCCAAAGGCGCCGAACTGGGCATCAGGGATTTCGCCGATATTGCCGCCCAGGCCGAGGCGCTTGATGGCAAGATCTATGGCATCGAGGCCGGCAATGACGGCAACCGCCTGATCATGGACATGGTCGCCAGGGATGCCTTCGGCCTGAAAGGCTTTGAAGTTGTCGAAAGCAGCGAACAGGGCATGCTGGCCCAGGTCGCCCGCGCGGACGAGCGCGGCGAACCGGTGGTTTTCCTGGGATGGGAACCGCACCCGATGAACGCCAATTTCAGGATGTCCTACCTGACGGGGGGTGATGAGTTTTTCGGCCCGAACCTGGGCGGGGCGACGGTGGCAACCAATACCCGCGCGGGCTATGTCGCCGAATGCCCGAACACCGGCAAACTGCTGCAGAACCTGTCCTTCACGCTGGCCATGGAGAATGAGATCATGGGCGCGATCCTGAACGACGGGGTTGATCCGGCTGCGGCGGCAAAGGCCTGGCTTCAGGCGAATCCGGATGCGGTGACGCCGTGGCTGGAAGGGGTGACGACAAGGGACGGCGGCGATGCAAAGGCGGCGGTGGCCGCCGCGCTGGCCGGGTGATGGTGGCTATTGCAGGGCAGCTTGCTTGTGGCGGATCACTGCGCTCTGCGACATTGCAGGCGATGAAGCCGTGACGAACTGATGCACTGCGATTGAATACCGCGCCCGGACCGATAAGGTCACGCTCCAGTGGAGCGTGGCCCGGTCCGTTGCCCGAAGGCGCAAGCCGAAGGGCAAGGGGGATTGGGCTGGGGATACGGCCCGTAAATCAGGCCGCGCCTGCCTGGCGGGCGCGAACGCGCCTGCCGGGGGCAGGCAGGCGCGGACTGATTTGACGCGGGTCAAATCAGTCAACAAAGAAGGGACTCGCGTAGTGCTGACCGGCTCAAGGATTGATAATCATGGTCTTGAACACGTCCCGGTCCTGACAGTTTTGCCGGTAAAGGCTGCGGTTCCGCCCTGCTAACCACACTTTGCCGTTGCCCCGGACAATCCGGGTCGGTGGCCACCATTGAAGGAATCTCTCCGACATGGATTGGCAGAACATTCCGAAAATCCCGGTCGGCGATACGGCCGAACTGGTGTTCGACTGGCTGAAATCCAACGCACGCTGGTTGTTCGACGGCATGTCGGCGGTGATGGACTGGCTGATCGCCGGCGTGCTTTGGGCGTTGCAGGCACCGCCGCCGCTGGCGATCATCGCCGCTTTCGTGGCGCTTACCTGGACCCTGCAGCGGTCCTGGAAAACCTGCCTGCTGGTGTTGCTTGGCTTCCTGTTCATCCTGAACCAGGACTATTGGGAAGAAACCACCGAAAGCCTGGCGCTTGTGCTGTCGTCCTGCGTGGTCTGCATGGGGCTGGGCGTGCCCCTTGGCATCTGGCTGGCACACCGGCCCCGCGCCTATGCCGCGATCAGCCCGGTGCTGGACCTGATGCAGACGCTGCCGACCTTCGTCTACCTGATCCCCGCCATCATCTTCTTCGGCCTTGGCATGGTGCCGGGCCTGATCGCCACGGTGATCTTCGTGCTGCCCGCCCCGATCCGGCTGACCTGGCTCGGTGTGTCGAGCACGCCGACAACCCTGCTGGAAGCGGCGACAGCCTTTGGCGCCACGCCGTCACAGCGGCTGTGGAAGGTGGAACTTCCTTACGCCTTTCCGCAGATCATGGCCGGGCTGAATCAGACCATCATGCTGTCGCTGTCGATGGTGGTGATCGCCGCCTATGTCGGTGCCGACGGGCTGGGCAAGCCGGTGGTGCAGGCGTTGAGCCGGGTCGACACCTCGCTGGGGTTTGAGTCGGGCTTCGTGATTGTCGTGGTCGCCATCGTGCTGGACCGGATGCTGAGGGTAACCCGCAAATGACCGACATGACCCCCGCCGTGGAATTCGACCGCGTGTCGATCGTGTTCGGCGACCGGCCCGACATCGCGCTGCCGATGATGGACAAGGGCAAGACCCGGGCCGAGGTGCAGGCGGCCTGCGGGCAGATCCTGGGCGTCCATGACTGTTCGCTGACCGTGGGCAAGGGCGAGATTCTGGTGCTGATGGGCCTGTCGGGGTCCGGCAAATCGACCCTGCTGCGCGGGGTGAACGCGCTGAACCCCGTTGTACGGGGCGAGGTGCGGGTGCTGGACGGGGATCGCATGGTCAGCGTGACCGGGGCCGATCCCGCCACATTGCGCCGCCTGCGGCTGACCCATATCGCCATGGTGTTCCAGGCCTTTGGCCTGCTGCCCTGGCGCACAGTGCGCGAGAATGTGGGGCTTGGCCTTGAACTGGCGGGGCTTGCGGCAGAACAGCGGCGCGACCGTGTGGATGTGCAGCTGGCGCTGGTGAACCTGACACAATGGGCCGACCGAAAGGTGGGCGAGCTTTCGGGCGGCATGCAGCAGCGCGTGGGTCTTGCCCGCGCCTTTGCCACCCAGGCCCCGATCCTGCTGATGGACGAGCCGTTCTCGGCGCTGGATCCGCTGATCCGCACCCGGCTGCAGGACGAGCTGCTGGACCTTCAGGCCAAGCTCAGGCGCACGATCATCTTCGTCAGCCATGACCTGGACGAGGCGTTCAAGCTGGGCAACCGCATTGCCCTGATGGACGGCGGGCGGATCGTGCAATGCGGCACCCCGCGCGAGATCATTGCCAGCCCGGCGTCAGATTATGTGCAGGATTTCGTGGCCCACATGAACCCGCTGGGCGTTCTGACCGCATCGGATGTGATGGTTGCCGGACCGCTCGCAGACCCTGCCGCCACGGTTGCCGTCGCGCCATCGACCCCGGTGCGCGTGGTGATGGAGCATCTGCGGGACGGGGCCGGGGCGGTTTCGGTTGCCGAAAGCGGGGCCGTCATCGGCACGATCCGCGCCGAAGGGCTGATGGGTCGGCTGCTGAACCCGCAAGGTCCCGGGGCGCACCTCAGCGGCGCGCGCGGATAACGACCCTGTCCGCCGCGTAAAGCTGAAGCGCCCCGTCTGCCGCGATGTCAAAGCGCGAGATGGTTGTAAGGCCGGCCAGAAAGGCCTGTTCCACCGCCATCTGATCCTCGGGGCAGGCCATCATCGTGCCTGCGGCCGCGCCAAAGCTCAGCCCCTCGCCGGTCAGGGTGAAGCCGCCGGCATAGCGGTTGCAGCCGCTTGTTCCAAAGACCTGGCCCGACGCGGGATCGAAGGTGATGTCAACCTCTGCCGTCGCGGGCAAGGCCGCGCCCTCCAGCGCCTCGACCGTCCAGAACCCGGCGATCAGATCGCCGGACTGGCCGCCGCAGCCTGTCAGGGTGCGGCCCGCGTCGGTCACCGTGACAGAGACCGGAAACGGCATGCCCGACATGGTGTCGCGGCACAGGGTCTGGTCCAGGGTGAACCGGAAGTTGTCGGAAAAGACGAAACCGGCCCCGCCCAGGCTTGGGACGGCTGCGGGCAGCGGGCCTTCAATACGCCGCGCCCCCATGTCGCCGTCATAGACAAAGCCGGTGTCGCTGACCGTCAGCACCCAGCCCGGTTCGTTCCCGCGCGCCGTAAGCGGAACAAGGGCCGCAGGCAGAACCGGCTGGCATTCGGGCAGATCCCGGCCGCGCAGGGTGACAAAGGCGCGATTGCCCTTGGTCCACACAAGGGTCTCCGGGGTCTTGCCGTCGGAATAGCGCGCGCCCGAAGCCGAGGTCACCGTGACCAGATCAAAGGTTTCGGCCCCTGCCCGAAGGCGTGCTTCGGTACCGGCAAAGCTGAGATCAACCTGCGTGCCGCCGCAGTCCATGCGGCTGGCAAAGCCCAGCGGGGTGAAGCGCCGCAGCACCACCGGCCCCAGGTCCAGCGCGCCGTCGCCGGCCGGTACCGCAACCGGGGCAGACAGCCAATCGGCCCGGCCGCCGGTGAAGATGGCCCCCTGCAGGGTGAACTCGCCGACATCGGGTGCAACAAGGGTGAAGGCCAGCGGCACCTGGCGCCCGGCGGTTTCGATGCGCGCCTCGGCCACCACGGTTCCGCCGGGACCGCGCAGCTCAACTACAAACTGCGCCTCCTGGGGCAGCGTGATCCGTTCGCGGTAGGTCATCTGCCCGGTGATGTCGCGGGCCTGTGCCCAGGGGACAAACGCAAGAAGGGCCAGAACGGCGACAAGGCAGCGGGGCATCACATACTCCTACACGGGACTGCTTCACTAAGCGGCGGCGGGGCGGCGCGTCAAACCCGAAATTGCACCGGCACCTTTACCGCGCGCGCAAGCCCGCTATGCTGGCCCCGCCGCCGCACGCGGTCGCGCGCCCGCGTGGTGGAACGGTAGACACAGGGGACTTAAAATCCCCAGGCCGAAGGGCCGTGACGGTTCGAATCCGTCCGCGGGCACCAGCGCCCGGCATGGTGCCGCGCGGTCACCTCCTGGCCCTTTCCTTCGGCCCCTGCTGCCCTTATACCCCCGCCCCTGAACGGATGGAGCCCCGGATGCAAGGCAGTGCGAACCTGAACCTGATGATCAAGGCGGCCCGCAAGGCGGGGCGCAGCCTGGTCAAGGATTTCCGCGAGGTGGAAAACCTTCAGGTCTCTTCCAAGGGTCCGGGTGATTTCGTGACCAGGGCCGACCGCGAGGCAGAGCGCATCATCAAGCAAGAGTTGATGACGGGCCGCCCGACCTATGGCTGGCTGGGCGAGGAAACCGGCGAGACCAAAGGCGCGGACCCGACACGGCGCTGGATTGTCGATCCGCTGGACGGGACCACCAATTTCCTGCATGGCCTGCCCCACTGGGCCGTCTCCATCGGGCTGGAACACAAGGGCGAGATCGTGTCCGGCGTGATCTTTGACGCGGCCAAGGACGAGATCTACTGGGCCGAAAAGGGCACTGGCGCCTGGCTGAACGAAAGCCGCCTGCGGGTATCGGGCCGGCGCGTGATGAGCGATGCGGTCTTCGCCACCGGCATCCCCTTCGCCGGGCGGGGTGCCCTGCCCGCCACGCTGCAGGACCTGGCCCGGCTGATGCCCGCCTGCGCCGGCCTGCGGCGCTGGGGGGCGGCGGCGCTGGACCTGGCCTATGTTGCGGCGGGCCGGTTCGACGGATACTGGGAACGCGGCATCCAGCCCTGGGACATGGCGGCGGGCATCATTCTGGTCCGCGAAGCGGGCGGCTTTGTCAGCGGCATCCGCGAGGGGGACGATCCGGTGGAACACGGGTCGATCATCGCAGGCAACAGCGCGCTGTTCGAAGACTTCCGCAAGGTGATCCGGGGCGAATGATCACCGCCTGCGGGCCGGGTGCTTCCCTGCCCCGGCTTCGGTGCCGTGCCGACCGGGCGCGGCCCCCGAGGGGGCCGCGGTTGCGGTCATTTCATGCGCCTTACGCTTGGAATCCGCGATCTTGAGACCGGATAGGTCGCCTCGGGGTGGGGTGGCCTGCCATGTGTGCGGCCCCAGAAAGCCGGGCCGCCCCGGGCCAGCCACAACGGAAAGGCCAGCACCAGACCGGCCGCGAAACCGCCGGCATGCGCCCAGTGGGCCACGCCGCCGTCCTCGGACCGGATCATCACCCCGCTGGCCACCTGCAGGGCGAACCAGATGCCAAGCATGATCCAGGCCGGAACCGGAAAGACGCGGAAGAAAACGATGAAAAAGAAAAAGACATCGACGCGGGCCTTGGGAAACAGCAACAGATAGGCCCCCATCACCCCGGCAATGGCCCCCGAAGCGCCGACCATCGGCACCAGCGAATACGGGTCGGACGCGACCTGCAGGAAAGCTGCGGCGATTCCGCTGAGAAGGTAGAACAGCAGATAGGGCAGATGCCCCATCTCATCTTCCAGATTGTCCCCGAAAATCCACAGGAACAGCATGTTGCCCAGAAGGTGCATCCAGCCGCCGTGCAGGAACATCGAGGTGACAAAGCCATGAATCTGGCCGCGCTGGGTAAAGTCGAAAGGGACCAGCCCCCAAAGCTCGTAGAACCTTGCCAGAGCGCGGTCTGACGGCAGCGTGTACCAATAGGCCAGAAAGACCGCGATGTTCACCGCGATCAGCACATAGGTCACATAGGGCGTGCGCCCCGAAGGGTTGTGGTCGCGGATCGGGAACATCTGCGCAGGTTTTCCGATCTGCAGGGCGGCGTCAAGCCTGTGCCGCCTGCACCAGAAGCTGGGCATTGCCGCCGGACGCGGTAGTGTCGATGCAGACATGGCGTTCAAGCCGCAGATGCGCCGGATCAGGCTGACCGGTGATCAGCGGCAGGATCGGGCCGTGCCGCTGCGCCAGGGCGCGGGCATAGGGCCGCGCCAGGTCCGGCGCCCCCCAGAACAGCGCGCCAGAAAACCCCGTCAAGCGGACCAGCGCCTCTGCCGGAAGACCCGGCGCTTCCACGGCCTCTCCCCCTAGGCTGCGCACCGCTTCAGCCTGCGCCAGGGCGGTGGCCGCCCCCGGACCAAGGCACAGAAGCGGCGCCCGGGCGACCGACACCAGCCGGTTCGATTCGCCCGTGGGGCCGGGAAGGATCAGGGCAGGAACCGGCGCATCGGGCAGGGCAGAGGTCAGAAGGGCGGTCTGCACCAGTTCGGCGGTGGTTTGGCTTTGGTCGGCCTGCCCCTGCGGCGCGGGATGGGCAGTAAAGCGCGGCAGATAGTGCGGCCCGCCCGCCTTTGGCCCGGTGCCCGACAACCCTTCACCCCCGAAGGGCTGGCTGCCCACGACCGCGCCGATCTGGTTGCGGTTGACATAGATGTTGCCGACCTTCAGGCGGTCGACGATGCGCTGCACCCGGTCATCAATGCGGCTGTGCAGGCCGAAGGTCAGACCGTAGCCGGTGGCATTGACCGCATTGATCACCGCATCAATCTCACACGCGCGGAAGGTGGCGATGTGCAGCACCGGGCCGAAGATTTCGCGCGGCATCTGCGCGATGCCGGATACGCGCAGCACGGTGGGCGCAATGAAGGTGCCGGGCGGGGCGGTCAGTTCCTTGAGAACCCGCCCCCCGGCGCGCGCTTCGGCGATATAGGCCGCGATCGTGCTTTGTGCCGCCGCGTCGATGACCGGACCGACATCGGTCGCAAGGTGCCAGGGATCGCCAAGCGCCAGATCGTCCATGGCACCGAACAGCATCTCGGTCACGGTTTCGGCCACGTCTTCCTGCACATAAAGGCAGCGCAGGGCGGAACAGCGCTGTCCGGCGGACTGGAAGGCAGAGGCCAGAATGTCGCGCACCGCCTGTTCCGGCAGAGCGGTTGAATCCACCAGCATCGCGTTCAGACCGCCGGTTTCGGCGATCAGCGGCGCGCCGGGGTGCAGATGTTCGGCCATCGCGGCGCGGATGGTCAGCGCCGTTTCGGTGGAACCGGTGAAGGCCACGCCTGCCACGCGGGAATCGGCGGTCAGCGCCGCGCCAACCGTGCCATCACCCGGCAGCAGTTGCAGCGCGGTGGCGGGGACGCCCGCCTTCAGCAGCAGGTCCACGGCCAGCGTGGCGATCAGCGGGGTTTGCTCGGCCGGTTTGGCCAGCACCGCGTTCCCGGCGGCCAAAGCGGCGGCAATCTGGCCGGTAAGGATCGCCAGCGGAAAATTCCAGGGCGAGATGCAGGCAAAGATGCCGCGCGCCGGGGCGGTCAGCGCGGGGGCTTGCTGTGCATAATAGCGCAGGAAATCCACCGCCTCGCGCAGTTCGCTGACCGCATCGGCCAGCGTCTTGCCCGCCTCGCGCGCCAGCAGGGCAAAGATCGGGCCGAAGTCAGCCTCATACAGGTCTGCGGCACGGTTCAGGATTTCGGCGCGTTCGGCTGGCGCGGCATCCCAGGGCCGGGCCGTCTGCAGGGCCGATTGAACATCCGGGGCGGCCGCAGGCAGGACATGGCCGGCAATCGCCCCGGTCGCCGGATTCTGCACGGCCCGGCGCAGCCCGCCCGCCACCGGTCCCGCAAGGCGCGGGCGGGCGTCGAACAGGCGGTCGCGGTGCGGCGCGCGGGCCTGTTCGATCAGGGCAAGATCAGCGGCATCGGTCAGATCAAAGCCGCGTGAATTGCGGCGCGGATCAAACAGCGCGGGCCCGGCCGGAAGTGCGGGTGAGGCGACCGGATCGATGCGTTCCATCGCCGTCAGCGGGCAGGCCGCGACCTGTTCCGGGGTCACGTCTTCATTCACGATCTGGTTGACGAAGCTGGAATTTGCCCCGTTTTCAAGCAGGCGGCGCACCAGATAGGCCAGCAGATCGCGGTGCGCGCCGACAGGGGCGTAGATGCGGCAGCGCGTGCCATGGTCTGCCAGCACGATGTCATGCAGCCGCTCGCCCATGCCATGCAGGCGCTGGAATTCGAAGCTGCCGGGATCACCCGCCATATCCAGAATCGCGGCAACGGTATGGGCATTGTGCGTGGCGAATTGCGGATAGATGCGGTCGGTCATGCCCAGCAGCTTGCGGGCATTGGCGATGTAGCTGACATCGGTGGCCTGCTTGCGGGTGAAGACCGGAAAGCCGGCAAGGCCCAGCACCTGGGCGCGCTTCACCTCGGCGTCCCAATAGGCACCCTTGACCAGCCGCACCATGATCCGGCGGTCCAGCCTGACCGCCAGCGCATGCAGCCAGTCGATGACAGCACCCGCACGGCGGCCGTAGGCCTGCACCACCACGCCAAAGCCGTCCCATCCGGCCAGCGGGGGGTCGGACAGGACCGCTTCGATCACCTTCAGCGACAGGGCCAGACGATCCGCCTCTTCCGCGTCGATGTTGAAGCCAAGGCCAGCGGCGCGGGCCAGACCGGCCAGCGCGCGGACGCGCGGCACCAGTTCGGCCATCACCCGGTCACGCTTTGCCACCTCATAGCGCGGGTGCAGCGCCGAAAGTTTCACCGAAATGCCGGGATTGCGGCGGATATCGGTGCTGGTGCAGGCATTGGCAATGGCGGTGATCGCGCGGGAATAGGCAAGGTGATAGCGCCGCGCATCGGCCTCTGTCCGGGCGGCTTCGCCCAGCATGTCATAGCTGTAGGTGTAGCCCTTTGCTTCCAGTTCGGCCGCGCGCCTCATGGCGCTGTCGATGGTTTCGCCCAGCACGAACTGGCGGCCCATTTCCTTCATCGCGCGGGCGACGGCGGTGCGGATCACCGGCTCGCCCAGCCGTTTCACCGCCGCCCGCAGGTGGCCGACAACGCCCGGCTCGCGGTCGTCCAGCACCTTGCCGGTCAGCATCAGCGCCCAGGTCGAGGCATTGACCAGGGATGAGGATGACCGGCCCAGGTGGCGGCCCCAGTCGGACGGCGCGATCTTGTCTTCGATCAGCGCATCCATCGTTTCGGCATCCGGCACGCGCAGCAGCGCCTCGGCCAGGCACATCAGCGCGATGCCCTCATCGGTGGACAGGCCGTATTCGGCCAGGAACACCTCCATCAGGCCGGGCCGGACCGAGGACCGGATGCGACGGACAAGGTCCGCCCCGGCGGCGCTGATCCGGGCGCGGTCATCGGCGCTGAGCGCCGCCCCGGCGACAAGCCGGGCCACCAGAGGTGCCTCGGGCGCAAGGCTGTGCGATTCGATCACGGTCCAGGGGGTGTCGTGGCTGTCGCGGGGCATGGGCAGGCTCCTGTCTTTGTGGCAGGATACACCCGAAAGAGCGGTGGTATTTCCCGTTCTTTGTGCAGTGGCAGGCAGATCGCCTGAAGATACGGGATTTTGCAATGCAGTCTGACTTTGACTTGGACGATTTCGACCACGCCATTCTGCGCCAGGTCGCAACCGAAGGACGGATTGCGGTGGTGGAACTGGCACGCCGCATCGGGCTGTCGAAATCGCCCACACAGGTCCGGCTGCGGCGGCTGGAAGAGCTTGGGGTGATCACCGGCTACCGTGCGGTGCTGGACCCGATCCGCATCGGGCAGGCCCATGTCGCCTTTGTCGAGGTGCGGTTGAGCGATACGCGCGAGGCGGCCCTGCAGGCCTTCAACCGGGCGGTGCTGACCATCCCCGAGGTCGAGGAATGCCATATGATCGCCAGCCGCTTTGACTATCTGCTGAAGGTGCGCACCCGCGACATCCAGGCCTATCGCCGGGTGCTGGCAGAACGGCTGTCGGCCCTGCCGCATGTGGCCGGCACATCAACCTATGTCGCGATGGAGGCGGTGAAGGACGCAGGTCTTGCCTGATCCGCAGGGCCGGACAAGGGCGGCTGACGGCGTTGCAGCTTCACCGGCTCGGTCCGGCCCAGGCGCAGGACATGCGCCATATAGGGTTTGGCCACATCTTCGCTGCGCGTCGCGGCATAAAGCCGCTTGGTGATCACCCCCGGCCCCAGCGGGCGGGTGATGTAATCGGCGTTGCTTTTCACATCGCGCAGCACCCAGTCGGGCAGCACCGACACGCCCCGGTTGGCCGCCACCAGCATCAGGATGACGGCCGTCAGTTCCACCTGCCGCTGGCCGCGCGGCTCCACCCGGGCGGGGGTCAGAAGCTCGGTAAACACATCGAGGCGGTCGCGGGCGACAGGATAGGTGATCAGCATCTGGTCGCGGAAATCTTCGGCCAGAATCACATCCTTTGCCGCCAGCGGGTTCTGGGCTGCGGCCACGAACACAGGGTGATAATCGAACAGCGGGTTGAAGGTGATCCCATCCATCTTCACGGGGTCGGACGAGATCACAAGATCAACCTCTTCGCGGTTCAGGGCCGGAAGTGCTTCAAAGGCAAGGCCCGCGCGGATATCGACATCAACCTCGGGCCAGGCGTGGCGGAACAGTTCCAGCACCGGGAACAGCCATTCAAAACAGGCATGGCATTCAATGGCAATGTGCAGCCGCCCGGTCTTGCCGGATTTCAGGGCCGCGAATTCGTCCTGCAGCGCGTCGATTTCCGGCAGGATGCGTTCGGCAAGCTTCAGCATCCGCAGGCCCGCCGCCGAAAGCCGCATGGGCCTTGACCGCCGCACGAACAATTCGATCCCCGCCTGATCCTCCAACCCCTTGACCTGATGGCTCAGCGCGGATTGCGTCATGTTCAGCATGTCGGCAGCACGGGCCAGGCCACCGGCCTGATGGATGGCGCGGATGGTGCGCAGATGCCGGAATTCCAGATACATCCTGCGGTGAACCTCATGTTGATCATGCATATTATGAAATTGTCTCACATCACCGGATTTGCGACAAGGGCATAACAGCAGGAGCCGCCCATGCCCGTCACCCCCCGCCTTTCGTTCGAATTCTTCCCGCCGCAAACGCTTGATGCCGCATTCCGGCTGTGGGAAACGGTGCAGGTGCTGGCCCCGCTGCGCCCCGATTTCGTGTCTGTCACCTATGGCGCGGGGGGCACCACCCGCAGGCTGACGCATGAAGCGGTGGGGGCGATCGGGCGCAATTACGGGCTGAACGTCGCGGCGCACCTGACCTGCGTTGATGCGACCCGGACCGAGACGCTGGAAATCGCCGCCGCCTATGCCGAAGCAGGCGTGACGGAAATCGTCGCCCTGCGCGGCGATGCGCCCAAGGGCAATGCCCGGTTCACGCCACATCCGGACGGTTTTGCAAGCTCTGTCGATCTGGTGGCGGCCCTGGCGGCGACCGGCAAGTTCAATATCCGCGTCGGTGCCTACCCCGAACTGCACCCCGATGCCGCCAACAGCCGCGCCGATGTGCTTTGGCTCAAGCGCAAGATCGATGCCGGGGCCACAAGTGCGATCACCCAGTTCTTCTTCGAGGCAGAGACCTTCCTGCGGTTCCGCGACGCCTGCGCGGCAGAGGGAATCACCGCACCGGTCATTCCCGGCATCCTGCCGATCACAAGCTGGGACGGTGCCAAACGCTTTGCCGCCCGCTGCGGCGCGCGGATACCGCCGCGCCTGAACGACGCCTTCGAGACCGCGCGGCGCGATGGCCGCGAAGGCTTGCTGGCGCTGACACATTGCACGGCGCTGTGTTCGCGTCTGATCGGCGAAGGCGTGGAGCATCTGCATTTCTACACGCTGAACCGACCGCACCTGACGCGGGATGTCTGCCATGCGCTGGGCGTGACCGCCCCGGCCACACTGGAGAAGGTGGCCTGACAGGACCGCTTGTTCACCCCGGCAGATCGTTTATCGTCGGCACAGCCCTGACCAAAGGATGCGCCGCGTGCCGAAACCGATCTACATCCTGAACGGACCCAACCTGAACCTGCTGGGGCTGCGCCAGCCCGAGGTTTACGGCAAGGCCACCCTGGAAGAGGTGGCAGAAGGCTGCGCGTCCCTTGCCGCAGAGCTTGGCCAGACGATCCGCTTTCACCAGTCGAACCACGAGGGGCAGATCATCGACTGGATTCAGCAGGCGCGGTCCGAAGGGGCTGGAATCGTCATCAACCCGGCTGCCTATACCCATACCTCGATTGCCATCCTCGATGCGCTGAACGCCTTTGACGGGCCGGTGCTGGAGGTTCACATTTCGAACATCCACCGGCGCGAGGCGTTCCGGCATCAGTCCTATGTGTCCCGGCGCGCCGACGGGGTCATCGCCGGTTTCGGCACAGACGGCTACCTGCTTGCCCTGCGCCGCATGGCGACCCTTTTGGGGCAAAGGTGATGGAACTTCCCGTCAACCGCTTCAAACAGGCACTGAAGGACGGTCGCCAGCAGATCGGGCTGTGGAATTCCATCCCCGGCCCGCTGGTGGCCGAGGCGCTGGCAGGATGCGGCTTTGACTGGGTGGTGATCGACACCGAACATGCCCCCACAGACGTGCCCGATGTGCTGGCGATGCTGCAGGCGATGGCCCCCTATCCGGTCTCTGCCGTGGTGCGTCCGGCGGCCAATGACCCGGTGCTGATCAAGCGCCTGCTGGATTTCGGGGCGCAGACCCTGATCCTGCCCTATATCCAATCGGTGGCCGAGGCGCGCTCGGCGGTGGCTGCGGTGCGCTATGCCCCGCGCGGGATGCGCGGCGTGGCCGGGCTGACGCGCGCCAGCCGCTTTGGGGCTGTGGCCGACTATACGCGGCGCGCCGAGGCAGAGATCTGCCTTGTCTTGCAGGTGGAAACCGCCCTGGCCCTGACCCGGATCGAAGAGATTGCCGCAGTCGACGGGGTGGATGGGCTGTTCATCGGCCCGGCCGATCTTGCCGCCAGCATGGGATACCCCGGCCAGCTTGCGCATCCCGCTGTGACGGCGGCCATCGAAGATGCGATCCGCCGGATCACCGCAACCGGGAAACCTGCGGGCATCCTGACATCCGACCCGGCCTTTGCACGGGCCTGCATGGGCTGGGGCACCCGGTTTACCGCCGTGGGCATCGATCTTGGCCTGATGCTGCACGCCGCGCGGGCGCTTGCGGCGGGTTTTCACAACGCATGAACGCTGCGGGCCGAACCGGCAAGCCTGCCGCGCCGGACCTGTTCCGGCGGCATCCGCAGGCACGCATTTGCGGGCCGGACGGGGCCGGGATGCAGGATGGTCCTGCGCTGGCCTGCATCCCCGAACGCCCGCCCGCGCGGGCGCTGGCAAGCGTCTTTGCCGCCGCCGCGACCGGGCTTGCCTTTCGTGTGGGCGAAACAGCGGCAGGGCCCGCGCAGGGGGCAGGCAGTTTCGAGACGCTGACGTCGGGGTCTTCCGGCCTGCCACGCCGCATCCGGCGCAGCCAGGCCTCGTGGATCGCCAGCTTTGCCGTGAACGCCGCCCGCTTCGGCATCGGGCCAGGGGTGCGCGTGGCGGTTCCGGGACGCCTGACGCAATCGCTGGCGCTTTACGGCGCGACCGAGGCGGTCCATCTGGGTGCCGAGGCGCATCTGCTGGACGGGCTGCGCCCGGACCGGCAGGTGACGGCGCTGCGGGTGCGGCAGATCGATGTGCTCTATGCCGCACCTGCGCACCTGCGCCTTATGCTCGAGGCGCAGGCCGGCCCGGTTGGTGGCCTGCGCCTGATCGTCACCGGGGGATCAAAGCTTGATCCGGCAACGCGGGCGGGGCTGGCAATGCAGTTTCCGGCGGCAGAAATCTGCGAGTTCTACGGGGCGGCAGAGACCAGCTTCATCACCCTGTCCGATGCCGCAACGCCCGAGGGCAGCGTCGGGCGCGCCTATCCGGGGGCCGAGATCGATCTGCGCGGCCCGGTCGGGGCGCAGGAGGTCTGGGTCCGCTCGCCCTATCTTTTTGACGGCTATGCCGGGGCGGCGGGCGATGCGCGCTGGCACGACGGCTGGCTGACCGTGGGCGAAATCGGCGAGATGCGCGACGGGTTCCTGATGCTGTCCGGGCGGCGGGGCCGGATGGTCACCGTGGCGGATCAGAACGTGTTCCCCGAAGAGATCGAGGCGTTTCTTCTGGGTCAACCCGGTGTCACCCGGGCCGCCGTCCTTGCCCGCGCCGATCCCCGGCGTGGTCAGGTGTTGGATGCCGTTGTCATGGGGGGCGACCCGGCCGCGCTGCTGGCCGCCTGCCGCCGGCGGCTGGGCCCGCTGAAGGCGCCGCGCCGCGTGCACCTTGTGGCGGACTGGCCGCTGCTCGCCTCCGGCAAGACCGATCTTGCGGCCTTGCAGAGGTTTGTCGGGTGACCGCCTTTGTCACCGCCGCCTTCCGCACCCCCGTCATGCCGCGCGGCGGTGCCTTTGCCGGGCTGTCACTGCACGAGCTTGCCGCCCCTCTGGTGACGGCCTGCCTGACGGCGGGCGGGGTTGCCCCGGACGAGGTTGCGGACCTGATCCTGTCGAATGCGCTGGGGGCGGGGGGCAATCCGGCCCGCGTGGTGGCGCTGGCGGCCGGCCTGCCGCAACGGGTGGCGGGGCTGACCATCGACCGGCAATGCGCGGGCGGGCTGGACGCGCTGCTGCTGGCGCAGGCCCTGATCGAGGCGGGCCAGGCCGAGGCGGTGCTGGCGGGCGGGGTGGAAAGCTATTCGCGCCGTCCGATCCGGCTGCGCACCGATCCGGGCGGCGGACCGGCGGTGCCCTATGACCAGCCCCCCTTCACCCCCTGGCCCGACCGTGATCCCGATATGGCCGAGGCGGCGGCACGTCTTGCACGGTCGCTTGGCATCGGGCGCGACCGGCAGGATGCCTGGGCGCTGCGCAGCCATGCGGCGGCCCTTGCGGCAGCCGGCCGGATGCAGGGCGAAATCGTGCCGCTTCTGGGCATCGGCGCCGATGGCTTCACCCGGCACCTGACAGCGGCGGTGGCTGCCCGCGCCCCGGTGATCAGCGGCACGATCACCGCAGCCAATGCGGCCGTGGCCGCCGACGGGGCCGCGCTGTGCCTTGTTGTGTCTGACCGGCTGGCGCGCCGGTCAAGGCGCGCCCTGCGCATTCTGGGGGGGGCGACCCTGGGCGGGCGGCCCGAAGAGCCGGGCCTGGCCCCCGTTGCCGCGATTGTCCGCGCCCTGGACCGGGCCGGCATCCGCGCTGCGGACCTGAGCCTGGCAGAGGTGATGGAGGCTTACGCGGTGCAGGCGATTGCCTGTGTTGAAGGCGCGGGGCTGGACCCTGCGCAGGTCAATGGCGGCGGCGGGGCGCTGGCGCGCGGGCACCCGATTGGCGCATCGGGGGCTGTTCTGGCGGTGCGGCTGTTTCATGATCTGCGCAGCGGCACCGGCCTGGCTGCGATTGCGGCGGCCGGCGGGCTGGGGACTGCGCTGTTGCTTGGGGCCTGACAGGCTGCTGAAAACGTGCCGGCCGGATGGGCTGCCGGTCGGATGGGCTGCCGGCCGGATGGCAGGACCCTCTTCCGCCTGCGCCTCACGCGGTCTGGCCGGGGCCATCGCCCCGGCCCTGCGCCCGGCCCGCCCGCCGGGTCGGGCGCTGGCCTTTCGTGGTGCCTGAACCTGCCGGTCTACAGGGCACCGTGCCGCGCGGGCAGGGGAAACGCGGGTCGCGTTTCCGGGTCCCGCCCGGGGCGGCGCTCCTGTGCATTCCGGGATGACCGGTCTCTCTGGCAGGGGCCATCGCCCCTGCCACAGCACTGCGCTGGGATCAGGACCAGCCGGGGGCCAAAGCCCCCGGCCAGCGCCCGACCCGCCCCCGGCGGGCGCTTCGCTCCCGCCGGGCCGGGCGCTGGCCTGCGGTGTTCCCGGACCCGCCGGTCTACAGGGGACCGTTCCGTGCGGGCGGGGGAAACGCGGCTCGCGTTTCCTGTTCCCGCCCGGAGGGGCGAAAGCAGTTTCACCGCTTCACTGGCAGGGG
>JADCEL010000098.1 GCA_020250125.1 Rhodobacter sp. | reverse complement strand
CCATGAAACCCGTCCCCCGTAGCCGTCAACACCATGATTTATATAGAAAATACAATGGTCAGGACAGCGAAATCAGCGGGTTACTTGGGGAATGCAGGGTGGGATGGACTTCGTAGGCTCAGAACCCATTACTCCACTTGCTTCGGTCGATTTTCGCTGATTCACTCTTTGTGAAACGGGGGTGTCAAATGAGTGATCTTTTCTGGCTGACTGAGGCTCAGATGGAGCGGATAAGGCCGTTCTTTCCGTCGTCGCACGGGGTGCCAAGGGTTGATGATCGACGGGTGCTTATGTGTTCCATCCCGCCATCTCATCCACCGGCCGGCAGTTCAGCCGCCAGAGTCCGCAGCGCATGTGCTGCAACCAGGGGGATCGAGCGGGTGAACGTCACGGGTCCGAATCAACCCTCGAGGGCCGTTGCCACAAAGGCGAAGGCGGTCCACCCGGCGGGCCAGCCCATCAGCGCCTCGACGGACAGCGGGTACAGGGTCCGGCGCATTTCGCAGGTATCGCTCCCGGCCACTTTCGTCACCAGGACCTGGCGGCCAGGCAGGCCGGTCACCGGCGTGTTCGCCAATCCCGTCGCCCCGTCTTTGTGGTCGCGCGCCGTCGGCGTCATCCACATCCCCGCCGCATGGGTCATGGTGCGGGCGAGGGTACAGATCGGGATGAAGCCCTGGCCTGCAACATGCGCCGTCCCGCCCCGCCGCCTCAACCCCTCTGCGTCCTGACAGCGGGGCAGGGAAATCAGGCCGCAAGACCCAGAACGCCGGGCGTGACAGGCCAGGCACCGAAGGCCGCCGGGCAAACAACAACGCCCCATCGCAGGATCAGACCCGCTTCAGGCAGCCGGACCCGCCCCGCGACCGGGAAAGGTGAAAATCGGGGTGCCCTCAAGGTTGTCGTGACCCCTGGTCCCAAAGATGGCGGGCCGGGAAAAAGACCGTTCTCTGCTTCAGCCTCAGCGCGACAGCGTATCCACCGGATAGGCTGTGGTGAACTTCATGCGCTCCATCGAGAAATGGCTGGTGACATTCTTGATCGGCACGGCGTCTGTCAGACGCTTGTAGAGGGTATCGAAGGCCCGCATGTCCGAAATGGCCACCCGCAGCAGATAGTCCATCTCGCCGGCCATCCGGTAGATTTCCATGATCTCGGGGATGGCACCGGCGGCCCTGGCGAAGGCATCGCGCCATTCTGTGGTATGGTCAGGGGCCTGGATGCCGACAAAGACCGTCAGCCCGAACCCCAGCCTGTCGGGATCGACCATCGCCACCCGCCCTGTCAGCACCCCGTTCGCCTCAAGCTTCTGGATGCGTTTCCAGCAGGGGGTCTGCGACAGGCCGGCCTTGTCGGCGATCTGGGCGATGGGCATCGTTGCATCCCGCATCAGTTCGGCAAGTATCTTGCGGTCGATCAGGTCAAGATGGGTCATGTGCAGCATCCTTTCCGGCCCGGCCTGCGGGCCTTTGGGGAAACATGCCGCAAAAATGCCTAAAGTCTACTGGTGTTATCGTGTATCAGCGGCTTTCCACTCCGGGCATTCCAGGCCGGTTGCGGTGATGATTCCCGGCAACGTCCGGCAGCGGGCACCATGACGCGCGGATCGCGATGTTGATTCCCGTCATTTCAGGTCCTACGTCGGGTGGATGATCACGCAGAAGATGAAATACGCCCTGAAGGCCCTGCTTGCCCTTGCCGACGAGGTCGACGGCGGCAAACAGCGGCCCCTGACGATTGAAGAGATCGCCAGAAGGTCCGGCACCCCGAAACGGTTTTTGGAGCATATCCTGCTGGAAGTGCGCAATGCCGGTGTGATCGGGTCGATCCGGGGGCGCTCCGGCGGCTATGTCCTGATCAAGAAGCCACAGGAGATCTCGATCTCGGAACTGCTCAGGACCATCGACGGCCCCATCGCCCCCCTGCCGTGCCTGTCGCGCCGGGCCTATCAGCGCTGCGAGGATTGCGCCGACGAGGCCACCTGCCGGATCAGACGGATTTTCGCCGAAGTGTTCTGGTCCTATCTGGTCATGATCGAGTCGCTGACCCTGCAGGACATGCTGCGGTCCGGCATGGTCCCCGACGACATCCCCGGGCGGGCGCAGGACGCGTAAAACCCTGAAATAAAAATGTTTCCAGACGTTCTGCGGGCCGGCGCGCCCCAGGCGGCGGGAGAAGAATGTTCTCCATAGACGACAAAACTAAGCGCATATATTCGTTTGTATTACGCGACTAAATCTGTCGTAATTATCGTTATGAACAGGCCGCAACCCGCCGGACCGTATCGGAGCCAGAAGATGAGTGCAGATGCTTTTTCCCGTGCCGCCTTCCCGTCCCGGATCGCAAAGACCGCCACGAAAATGCCGGCAACTGTTCTCAGCCCGGCCACCTGTGCCGTCCGCCTGATCGACCGCCGCACCGGGCAAAGCCATCGGATCAACGGCCGGCCACGGGTGCTGTTCACCGGAACCCCGGACAAAGCCGCAGCCGAACTGCTTGACGGCCGCGACGCGTCGGTCTGGGAAGCCCGGATAGAACCCATCGGCGCAGCTGACACCATCGTACCGGGGCGCGCCTGATGCCGGTTTCCCGCACCAATCCGGGGCTTGCCCCCTATCGCCCGCTCCCGCCGCGTCCGGCGCAGAGCCTTAAGGAGAATTCCATGTCCCAAACCTCCATCCTTGCCGGTAACGTCCGCACGACCGAACAGGCCGTCGCGCAACATGCCAAAGCGGGCAGCCTGCGTCCCGGCCTTGCCAGGCTGACAGGCCAGGCCTTCGGGCGCAGCCTGCGCGGTGCCCTGTCGGCCATCGTGCTCGGGGCGCTGGCCCTTGGGGCCGCGCCGTTGCCGGTTCAGGCCGAAACCCTGCTGAACGTCAGCTATGACCCGACGCGCGAGTTGTACCGCGAGTTCAACGAGGCTTTTGGCGCCTGGTGGGTGGCGCAGGGCAATGAGGCACCGACCCTTGAGGTCAGCCATGGCGGTTCGGGCAGCCAGTCGCGCGCGGTCATCGACGGGCTGAAGGCGACTGTGGTGACACTGGCGCTGGCGGGTGACATCGACCGCATCGCCAAGGCCGGGCTGCTGCCCGAAGACTGGCAGTCGAAACTGCCGCACAACTCGGCACCCTACACCTCGACCATCGTGTTCCTGGTGCGCGAAGGCAACCCCAGGGGCCTGAAGGACTGGGGTGATCTGGTGGCCGAGGGCGTGCAGGTGATCACACCGAACCCGAAGACTTCGGGCGGGGCGCGGTGGAACTATCTGGCCGCCTGGGCCTGGGCCGAAAGGAACGGGCAGGACCCGAAGGAATTCGTCGGCAAGCTTTACAGGAACGTCCCCGTTCTGGACAATGCGGCGCGCGGTTCGACCACCACCTTCGCACAGAACGGCATCGGCGACGTGCTGCTGGCCTGGGAGAATGAGGCCCATCTGGCGCTGAAGGAATTGGGTGACGATCAGTTCGACATCGTGGTGCCGTCGGTCTCGGTGCTGGCCGAACCGCCGGTGGCCATCGTCGGGGCCAACATCGCCAGTGATGCGCAGCGCAAGCTGGCCGAAGCCTATCTGAACTATCTTTACAGCCCCGAAGGTCAGGCAATCATCTTCAAGAACTTCTACCGCGGCCGGGACACGTCGAAAGCCAATCCCGAAGATGTGGCGCGCTTCCCGAAACTGGAACTGGTTGACATCGCCAGCTTCGGCGGCTGGGCCAAGGTGCAACCCGAGCACTTCGCCGACGGCGGCATCTTCGACCAGATCTACGTGCCGAAGTAAGGACATTTGATGGGCAGACCCCTGATCCACCGATCCCCCATGCCCGGTCTGGGCCTGAGCATGGGGATCACCCTGACGATGCTTTCGCTTGTTGTCCTTCTGCCCATCGGCACCCTTCTTCTGAAGGGCGCCAATTACGGTTTGGCGGGAATCTGGGAAACCGTGAACCGCGAGCGTGTCTGGGCAGCACTTTACCTGTCGTTCCGCCTGTCGCTTCTGGCCGCGATCTTCAACCTGGTCTTCGGCGTCCTGCTGGCCTGGGTCCTTGTCCGCTACCGCTTTCCCGGCCGCCGCATCCTCGATGCCGCCGTAGACCTGCCCTTTGCACTGCCGACCGCCGTGGCAGGCATTTCGCTGACCGCACTTTACGCCCCGAACGGAGCTTTCGGGCAACTGGCGGCAGAGATCGGCTGGAAGATCGCCTATACCCAATGGGGCATCTTCATCGCTCTGGTCTTTGTCGGCCTGCCCTTTGTGACGCGCACCGTACAGCCGGTGGTGGAAGAGATCGAGCGCGAGGTCGAAGAAGTGTCGGCAACCCTCGGCGCAACCCGCCTGCACACCCTTCGCCACGTCATCCTGCCGATGCTGACCCCGGCGGCACTGACGGGCTTTGCCCTGGCACTGGCGCGGGCGGTCGGGGAATACGGATCGGTCATCTTCATCGCCGGCAACATCCCGCTGGTAACCGAGATCGCGCCGCTTCTGATCATCATCCAGCTGGAAGAGTTCAACTACGATGCCGCCGCCGCCATCGGCATCGCCATGCTTCTGATCAGTTTTGCGATGCTGCTGCTGATCAACCTCATCCAGGTCTGGAGCCGCCGGAGGATCGGTTATGTCTGACGTCTCCCTTGCCGGACCGCCCGCCCGCTTCCGCCCGGCCACCGGGGAAAGCGCAGGTGCCCGCTGGGCAATGATCGTCATTGCCTTCACGGGTCTCGCGATCCTCGTCTTTGCGCCGCTGGTCGCGGTGTTTGTCGTGGCGCTGGCCGATGGGGTCGCGGCATCGCTGCAAAGCCTTGCCAGCCGCGATGCGCGCGACGCGATCCGCCTGACGCTGACCATCGCCGCAATCTCGGTGCCGCTGAACGCAGCCTTCGGCATCGCAGCTGCGTGGTTGATCACCAAGTTCGACTTCCGCGGCAAGGCCTTCCTGATCACGCTGATCGATCTGCCCTTCTCGGTCTCGCCAGTCGTCGCGGGCTTGTGCATCGTGCTGATGTTCGGGGCCAATTCGGCCATTGGCGGCTGGCTGGTGGCCAACGGCTTTCCCATCGTCTTCGCCATGCCGGGTATCATCCTGGCCACCATGTTCGTGACCTTCCCCTTTGTCGCCCGCGAACTGATCCCCGTGATGATCGAACAGGGCCGGGCCGAGGAAGAGGCGGCGCTGACGCTGGGTGCCTCGGGCTGGCGGGTATTCCGGACAGTGACGCTGCCCAACATCCGCTGGGCGCTGCTCTATGGGGTTCTTCTGTGCAATGCCCGCGCGATGGGCGAATTCGGCGCGGTCGCGGTCGTCTCCGGCAAGATCAGGGGCCAGACCGCCACCATGCCGACCACCATCGAGATGCTGTATCAGGAATACCTTTCCGTCGCGGCCTTCAGTCTGGCGGCTGTCCTTGCCCTTCTGGCCCTTGTCACGCTTCTGCTCAAGACCGCGCTGGAAATCCGTCATGCCGATCAGCTTGCCGCCACGCACCGCCACTAGGAGATTGCCCATGCACATCGAAATCGACGAGATCTCCAAGCAGTTCGGCACGACGGCGGCGCTGCATCCGGTGTCGCTGGCGCTGCCTTCGGGCGCGCTCGTGGCGCTGCTGGGCCCTTCGGGCTCCGGCAAGACGACGCTTCTGCGCATCCTGGGCGGGCTGGAATTTCCCACTTCCGGCCGTGTCCTGTTCGATGGGCAGGATGCAACCGGTGTGACCGTGCAGGAACGCCGCGCGGGCTTTGTGTTCCAGTCCTATGCCCTTTTCCGCCACATGACGGTCTTTGACAACATCGCCTACGGCCTGAACGCGCGGCCGCGCGCGACCCGGCCGCAGAAGGCCGAGATTGCGCGGCGCGTCACCAAACTGCTCGACCTGATCCAGCTTCCCGACATCGGCGCCCGCTATCCCAGTCAGTTGTCGGGCGGTCAGCGCCAGCGGGTGGCGCTGGCGCGCGCGCTGGCCATCGAACCCCGGATGCTGCTTCTGGACGAACCCTTCGGCGCGCTCGACGCCAAGGTCCGCCGCGAACTGCGCCAGGGCCTGCGCGACATCCACGACACGACCGGGCTGACGACCGTCTTCGTCACCCATGACCAGGAAGAGGCGATGGAACTGGCCGATCTGGTGGTCGTGATGTCGATGGGCCGGATCGAACAGATCGGCAAACCCCAGGACATCCGCGCCAGGCCCGCCACCCCCTTCGTGCGGGACTTCATCACGGCGTGACCATGCCCGCAGTCCAGCCGGATGGGCGCAGCGGTGGCACCGTGCCTGCGGACCGGCTGCTCTGCCTGACCACCCGCCGCTTGCGCCCCGACAGGCGATGGTGCGGTGCCGGACTGCCGTTCGTCGGCAGTCTTGCGGTCCACCCCTTCCGGCACCCGTGCGATCGCCAACATGCGCCGCATTGGAATCCTTCGCCGCCGCCGCCCCCCGAAGCTCTCGCACCGACAGACCCCTTCGTGGCATCGCCAACGCCATCGGGACGTCCATGCTTTGATGGAAGAAATTCATGGCACCGGTCCAAAAGGACCCCCCGAGAGTCACGGAAAGGGGCCGCTGGTCTGATCCGCGCAGTCGGCATCCGGCATCGGGCGAAGAAACGGTCTGACGGCAGTCCAGGGCAAGGGCAAGCCGCGAAGTGGCTGTCGCAACCCCCCGGCCCTGGCAGGCATCAGCCAGGGTGCCCGTCATGCAATCACGGGCAAGGACCCTGTCCGGGACAGAGACCAAATTGCCTGTCCTGCCCCGGCCTCTTGACTGGTTGCCGCCGGGTGAAGGGGTACAAGGCCATCTTTGTCAGAAACAGCACCTGTGATTGACCATATTCACATGGCGTTGGGAAAGACACCGGCAGACGCCCCCTGTACCCGAGGCTGTCAGCGGCTTTTCTGGATGCGATGGCCGTCGTCAACAGCGCCGGGGGGCAAACCCTGCCCGGCGGGTGTTGCCTGTCCGTGGAACCGGGGATCAGCCGCGTCACTGTGCGGCGCGCTTTGAATGTTCTGTCGCGGGACGGGCGCCTGCTGCGCCAGCAGGGCGCGCGGCAGCGTGCCGGGGCATCGCCGGATCTCCCGGCAGACGCTGCTGCCCACACCAGCCTGGGCGATGTCGCCGGTGGAAGCCGGGTTTCTTGACGCGGACCCGGGCGCGCCGCTTGTGATCATCAGGCGGCGCTGCTGTCTGGCGGATGGCCGGGCGGTCGGGTTGACCGGGACGCGGCATAACGGGGCACCGTATGGCTTTCTGACCGATATCGGCCGCCCGGCGGTACATGCCGGTTGGGTTTTTGTTGCATACCAGACAGCCGGACAGCACCCTCATGAATGCGGAGGGAATCATGCCGGGACTTCTTGACAGATTGCGTGGCAGGCTTGTCGTCTCGTGCCAGCCGGTGCCCGGAGGGCCGATGGACCGGCCCGAGATCGTGTCTGCATTCGCTCTGGCAGCCCTGGCCGGCGGGGCTGCCGGATTGCGCATCGAAGGGATCGAAAATCTGCGGGCGGTGCGAAGGCTTACCCCGGTGCCGATCATCGGCCTGGTGAAGCGTGAAGTGCCGGGCAGTTTCGTGCGGATCACACCTTTGCAGGAAGATGTCCGGGCCCTGGCCGAGGCGGGCGCAGACATCATCGCCTTTGACGCGACAGACCGTGATCGTCCGGTGCCGCGGGCCGGCCTTGTGGCGGCGATCCACGGCGCGGGGTGCCTGGCAATGGCCGATTGCGCCTTTCCCGAAGACGGCGTCGCTGCCCATGGGCTGGGGGTTGCGGTGCTTGGGTCCACCCTGTCCGGCTATACCGGCGGGCCGGTTCCAGAGGTGCCGGACCTGCATCTGGTGACAGCCCTGCGCAGGACCGGCGGTTTCGTGATTGCCGAAGGGCGCTATCACAGCCCTGCCCTGGCGGCGCGCGCCCTTGTGGCAGGCGCGGATGCCGTTGTCGTGGGGTCCGCCATTACCCGGACCGAACATGTGACCGGCTGGTTCGCCGATGCGATGGCTGCGGCTGCGGCCGCGCCGGAAGGAACGCAGGATGCGCCGTCGCTGGCCGTTGATCTGGGTGGATCGAAGCTGCTGGTGGCCCTGGTCCGGGGCGCGACGGTGCTTGACCGGATCGAAGCCGCAACCGACCGTGATGCCGGACCCGAGGCCTGGGTGCGCCAGATGGCCGACCTTGCCCGCCCCTGGGCCGGGCAGTTCGACAGTGCGGGCGTGACGGTCACGGGCCTGGTCAAGGACAACCACTGGCGCGCGCTGAATCCGGGGACCCTGGCCTTCAAGGGGCGCTTTCCTTTGCACAGGGCGGCGAGCGCGGCTTTGGGCGTGCCGGTGGCGCTGGCCAATGACGCGCAGGCTGCGGCCTGGGGCGAATTCGCCCATGGCGCGGGCGAGGGTAAGGATGTCGTCTTCCTGACCGTCTCGACCGGGGTTGGCGGCGGGGTCGTTGCCAACGGTCGTCTGCTGCAGGGGCGTGGCGGGGTGGCGGGCCATTTCGGGCAGGTCATGCCCCTGCCGGACGGCGACGGGACCCGGTTCGAAGATGGTGCCTCGGGCCGCTGGATTGCTGCCCAGGGGGCACGGCTTGGTCTGCCACAGGATGCGCGCGCGGTCTTTGCGGCGGCGGCCGCCGGCGATGCCGCCGCAGATGCCGTGATCGAGACGTCGGCGCGCCGGGTTGCCCGGCTGGCCCACGACCTTCAACTGATGTTCGATCCGCGCTTCACCGTGATCGGCGGTGGTGTCGGGTTGGCTTCCGGCTACATCGACCGTGTGGCCAGGGCGGTGGCGCATTTGCAGCCTTTGGTGCGCCCCACGTTACGCTCCGCAGCGCTTGGCAAAGACGCCGGCGTCATCGGAATTGCCGATCTATCAAAACAAAGACACCCAAACAGAGAGGAAACCCCATGACCTTCAGGACCTGTCTCCGCACCGGTGCCGCAGCGCTGGCACTTGTTGCAAGCGGTGCCGCCCACGCCGAAGTGACCGTACTCGGCTGGCCCGGCGGCCCCGAAGAAGCGGCCCTGCGCGCCGTGACCGAGATTTACAACGCCAGGGCCGATCTGGCAGAGGAAAACAAGGTGGAACTGCTGTTCACCTCGCGCGACGGCTTCTTCGACAAGCTTCAGGTCGACCTGGCCGCAGGCAGCACCGCCTTTGACATCAACCTGATCGCCACCTATTCGATCGGCCGCTACGCGCCTTTCATGGACCCGGTCACCCTGTCTGACCAGGCCGGGGCCGTCTTTGGCGATACGGTCCTGAAAACCATGCAGTTCGACGGACAGCAGTATGGTGTGCCGACCGACCTGTCGCTGCACTTCCTTTACTATCGCACCGACCTGATCGACGCGCTTCTGGCCGATGACGCCGCAAAGGCGAAGTATTCGGAAATTGCGATGAAGCATCTCGGCAAGGCGATGGAACCCAAGGCCCCCGCCGACTGGACCTGGGAGGATTTCGTTGCCAACGCGCTTTACTTTACCCAGTCGATCAACCCCGAAAGCCCCACCCGCTATGGCACCGTGATCCAGGCCAAGAACCTGTTGTTCAACATGATGGTGTTCCATTCCTGGCCGCGCAGCTATGGCGGCAACTGGATGGATGACACGGGCGCGATCACCGTCGACAGCGAGGCCTTCCGCACCGCGCTGTCGCAGGCGAGGATGCTGTTTGACCTTGGCGCGACCCCGCCCGATTCCACATCCTATGAATATGCCGAGGCGAATGCGGCCTTTGCGTCTGGCCAGGTGGCGGCGATGGTGCAATGGAACGCGGCGGCGGGCGAGTTGACTGCGGCCCAGGCCGCGACGGGGACCACCGCGCCGCCTGCCGGCCCGGACGGGCGCTTTACCCATATCCATGGGCTGGGCCTTGGTCTGAACAAGGCGGCTGAGAACAAGGATGGCGCAATCGCCTTCCTGCAGTGGCTGTCCACCGAAGAGGCCGCCCTTGCCTATGCCAGGGCGGGCGGTGCGCCGGGCCTTGCGTCTGCAACGGCGGCCAAGCTGGCGGCCGACCGGCCCGATCTGGTTCAGGTCGGTGAATTCGCCTCGACCTACGGCTTTGTGATGAACGGCGGCACATCGGAAAATGCGCTGTCGGTCTATGAAGTGCAGGCCAAAGAGTTCACCGGCTACTGGGCGGGAACCCAGGATCTGGACACGGCGCTGAAGAACACCGCCGCAGCGATGACGGATCTCCTGAAGTGACAGCAGCGGGCACGGGCGGCATGATCTGCCCGTGCCTGACCCAAGGAGTGGACATGACGCCGGGACGATCTGTCGAAAACGCCCTGCTTGCCGGGCCCATGGTGCTGTTCCTGCTGGCAGTTCTTGGCTTTCCGACCGTGCTGAGCATGATCTACGGCTTTTCCGAAACCGGATTTCAGACGCTGACCGCGCCACAATTCTCGGGGCTGAAGAATTTCCGCGATGTTACCGCCGACCCGGCTTTCTGGCAGGCGGCCTGGTTTTCCCTGCGCTTCGGGGCGATCACAGCGCTTTTGCAATGCGGGCTGGGTCTGGCCCTTGCGGTCCATCTGGCACCCCTGGCCCGGGCGCATGGCTGGACGGTTGCCATCCTGATCATCCCGATGATTGTGGCCCCGGCGATGATGGGTCTGATGTACCGGCTGGTCCTGCACGAATTCGCCGGTCCGGTTCCCCATTACCTTTACAGCTGGTTCGGCTGGTCCCCGTCGTTCCTTGGCCCGGCGAACGTGTTCAAGACCGTTGTCCTGGCCGAGACACTGCAATGGACGCCGTTTGCTTTCCTTCTGTTCCTGACCGCCTGCCAGTCGATCCCGCAGGACCTGCGAGAGGCGGCGGCGGTTGATGGCACACGGCCCTGGCGGCTGTTCTGGAAGATCGAACTGCCGCTGATGATGCCGACGGTCTTCGTGGCGCTGTTTATCCGATTCATCGACGGGTTCCGGGTTTTCGACAATATCTACACCCTTGTCGGCGCGGGTCCGGGGGGGTCCACCACCTCGATATCGATCTACATCTATGAGACCTTTCTGCGCCGGGGCGAGATTGGCAAGGCACTGGCGGCTGCCATCCTTCTTTTTGTCACGGCCTTTGTGCTTCTTTCCGTTGCGCAGCGGCTGCTGCGGGGGCGGGCACCATGAAGCCGCGCCTGACCCTGCGCTGGATCGTCTTTGCCATCGCAGCTTTCGCGATGAACTTCCCCGTGCTGGCCACCCTGATCACCGCCTTCAAGCCGCCGGGCGAGGTGTCGCGGAACCCCTCGCTGTGGATCAACGCCCCGACGCTGGAGAACTTTGCCACGGTCCTGACGGTCAGCGACCGCCTGAATGTCTACCATTACCTGTGGAACTCCACCGTCGCCGCCCTGATCGGGGCCCTGTTGCCGATGATCGTGGCCTTTCCGCTGGCCTGGGCGATGGTGCGGCGCGGCACCGGTCGCGGTGTGCTGTTTCCGCTGGTGGTGAACCTGCGGGCGCTGCCGCTGATCATCTTTGCCATCCCGCTTTACATGATGTACTCGGCCATCGGCCTGCTGGATACCAGACTGGGGCTGGGCCTGATCCTGGCTGTTGTCAATCTGCCCCTGACGCTGATGTTGCTGGTCAACGCCGTGGCCGAAATCCCGGGCGAGATTGAAGAGGCGGCGCACATGGACGGCGCGCGCCTGCTGCGGCTTCTGACCAAGGTCGTCCTGCCGCTGTGCCGGCCTGCGCTGATCACCACCTTCGTTTTCGGTTTCATCACGGCATGGAACGAGTTTCTGTTCGGCCTGATGCTGACCACGCGCGATGCCGTGCCGATGACGGTCGGGGCCTCGTTCTTCTTTGCGACCTCGGGCGGCGGTGTCCAATGGGGTACTGCGGCGGCTGTGATGATTGTGGCCGCGCTGCCCCCGCTGGTTCTGGGCCTGGTGATGTACCGACGGATCAGCGGCTCGATGGTTGCCGGGGCGGTCAAGGGATAGAACATGGCGCAGCTTCGCATCGAAAACCTGACCAAGCGCTTTCCCGGACAGATCGTGACGCGAGACGTGTCGCTGGTGGTCGATGACGGCGCTTTCTGCGTGTTCGTCGGGCCGTCGGGCTGCGGAAAATCCACCCTTCTGCGGTTGATCGCCGGGCTGGAATCCGCAGATTCAGGCCGCATCTTCGTCGATGGCCGGGATGTGACCGATGCCCCGGCCTATGACCGTGATCTGGCAATGGTCTTTCAGACCTATGCGCTTTACCCGCATATGTCGGTGCGCGACAACATCGCCTTCGCCCTGCGCACCGCCAAACGGCCCGAGCCGGAGGTCGCCGCCAAAGTGGCCGAAGCGGCCCGCATCCTGCAGCTGGAACCCTGGCTCGACCGCAAACCCGCAACGCTGTCCGGTGGCCAGCGCCAGCGCGTCGCCATCGGGCGGGCGATCGTGAAGGCCCCGAAGCTGTTTCTCTTCGACGAACCCCTGTCCAACCTTGACGCTGACCTGCGTGTCCACATGCGGCTGGAGATTGCCCGGCTGCACAGGGACCTCGGCGCGACAATCGTCTATGTGACCCATGACCAGGTCGAGGCGATGACGCTTGCCACAAAGATCGTCGTCCTGCGTGACGGCAGGATCGAACAGATGGGCAGCCCGCTGCAACTTTACGATGATCCCGACAGCCTTTTTGTCGCGGGCTTCATCGGCAGCCCGAAGATGAACTTCCTGACCGCCCGCCGCCAGGGCGGGCATCTGATGCTTCCCGAATGCGGCGGGCAAATGATCAGATGTCCGGACCTTCGATCCGCCATTGCCGACGGGGCCGGGGTTACCGTTGGCCTGCGGCCGCAGGTTCTGGGGCGTACCGGGGACCAGACATTGGAAGGGATGATCGAGATCGTTGAACATTTCGGTTCGGACTCTCTGGTCCACGCCCGCCCTGCCGGGTCGGCACGGCTGCTGACGGCCCTTGTGGACAACGGGCGGGAACTGGCCTCTGGCCAAAGGTTCGAAGCCCGCTTCAGGACGGAAGACCTGCTTTTCTTCGATCAGGCCGGACAACGGATAAGGTGACGCGGAAATCCGGCGGCCCGGGCCATGGCACGTCAGCCGGGTTGATCCGCGCGGCCGCACAAGCTGAGACGGCGGGCGATCAGGCCCACAAGGCGTTCGGGCGACGGCAGGGGGGCCGCATCTTCCCGACCGCAGAAATTGCGCTGAAGCCTTGCAGCTCTGACAGGGTTCAGAAAAAAGCGTCCCCACCCCCTGCCGGGCGGGGCAATCTTCCCGATCCGCAAGAAAGGGGGGCCGTTCCGGGCGGGATCAGGAAACGCGTCCCGCGTTTCCCCGCCCGCGCGGGACGGTGCCCTGCAGACTGGCAGGTCCGGGAACAGCGACAGGCCAGCGCCCGGCCCGGCGGGGGCGAAGCGCCCGCACAGGGGCGGGGCGGCGGTGGTCAGGGTCTCTGTGGCCCCCGGCTGGCCAAGGGGCAGCGTGGCGCTGCGGCAGGGGCGATGGCCCCTGCAAGAGTAACGGTGAAAGTGCTTTCACCCCTCCGGGCGGATCAGGAAACGCGAGCCGCGTTTCCCCCGCCCGCGCGGGACGGTGCCCTGTGGACCGGCAGGTCCCGGCACTACGAAAGGCCAGCGCCCGCCGGGGGCGGGTCGGGCGCTTGTCTCTCTGAGTCTTGCAGACCTTGTCGTCTGATGGGGTTGGTCCGGGGGGACGGTGGCCACCGT
>JADCEL010000097.1 GCA_020250125.1 Rhodobacter sp. | reverse complement strand
GGGAATCCCACAGGCGTTCAAGCGATTGCCCTGCCCCCCGAGGTTTCCCGTTGAGAGCGCTCACAAATCCTGCTAGTGCCCCCTCCGAAAGGTCGCCGCGCCGACCCCGGAGAACCGCCAATGACCCTGCACCGCACCATTGCCGCCGTCACCGGCCGCATCCGCGAAAGATCCGCCGCCACGCGCGGCCCCTATCTGGAACGGATGGCCAGGGCGGTATCCGATGGCCCGGCGCGGGCGCATCTGAGCTGCGGCAATCAGGCCCATGCCTATGCCGCCATGAGCGGGGACAAGGACAGGCTGGCCACCGGCCGGGCGCCCAACCTTGGCATTGTCACCGCCTATAACGACATGCTGTCGGCGCATCAGCCGTTTGAAAGCTATCCCGGCCAGATCAGGGTCGCCGCCCGCCGCGCCGGGGCCACCGCCCAGGTGGCAGGCGGGGTGCCTGCGATGTGCGATGGCGTGACGCAAGGCCAGCCGGGGATGGAACTGTCGCTGTTCTCGCGCGATGTCATTGCGCTGGCCGGCGGCGTGGCGCTGAGCCACAATTGCTTTGACGCCGCCCTTTATCTTGGTGTCTGCGACAAGATCGTGCCGGGCCTGATCATCGCTGCGGCCACCTTCGGCCATATCCCGGCGGTGTTTGTGCCGGCCGGCCCGATGACCAGCGGCCTGCCGAATGACGAAAAATCAAAGGTCCGCAATCAATTCGCCACCGGCGAGATCGGGCGCGAGGCGCTGATGGCGGCGGAAATGGCCAGCTACCACGGCCCTGGCACCTGCACCTTCTACGGCACCGCCAACACCAACCAGATGCTGATGGAATTCATGGGCCTGCACCTGCCGGGGGCAAGTTTTGTCAATCCCGGTACCCCGCTGCGGCAGGCGCTGACCGATGCCGCCGTCGAAAAGGCGACCTCGATCACCGCGCTGGGCAATGAGTTCCGCCCGGTGGGCGAAATTCTGGACGAACGCGCCTTTGTCAACGGCATCGTCGGCCTGATGGCCACGGGCGGATCGACCAATCTTGTGCTGCATCTGCCCGCCATGGCGCGGGCGGCCGGGATCATCCTCGATCTGCAGGACTTTGCCGAGATTTCTGATGTGGTGCCGCTGATGGCCAAGGTCTATCCCAACGGGCTGGCGGATGTGAACCATTTCCATGCCGCAGGCGGGCTGGGCTTCATGATCGGGCAGTTGATGGCGGCGGGGCTTCTGCATGCCGATGCCAAAACGATCATGGGCGACGGGCTGGAGATGTACCGGCGCGAACCGAAGCTGATCGACGGGCGGCTGACCTGGGCTGAGGGCAGCGACAGCACCCTCAACGACCGCATCCTGCGCCCCGCCGCCGATCCCTTTGCGCCGCAGGGCGGGCTGAAACAGCTGACCGGCAATCTGGGGCGCGGCGTGATCAAGGTGTCCGCCGTGGCCCCGGAGCGGCATGTGGTAGAGGCCCCCGTGCGGATTTTCCACGATCAGGATGCGGTGAAACAGGCCTTCAAGCGCGGCGAGTTCACCTCGGATGTGATCGTCGTGGTGCGCTTTCAGGGGCCACGCGCCAATGGCATGCCGGAACTGCATTCGCTGACGCCCACGCTGTCGGTCCTTCAGGACCGGGGGCTGAAGGTGGCCCTTGTCACCGATGGCCGCATGTCCGGCGCCTCGGGCAAGGTGCCCGCCGCCATTCACGTTTCGCCCGAAGCCGCCTGCGGCGGGCCGCTGGCAAGGCTGCGCGATGGAGATCTGGTGCGGCTGGATGCGGTGAATGGCACCCTGACCGCGCTGGTGCCGGGTTTTGACGCGCGCCCGCTGGTCGAGGCAGACCTGTCCGGTAACGCCCATGGCATTGGTCGGGATTTGTTCGCGGCCTTCCGGCAGTATGCGGGACCGGCCACGGATGGGGCGGCGCTGGTGGTGTGAGGGGCGCGTGAGCAGGGATTGAAGCGTGGATTTGGCACGGGAAAGACGATTTTGACCTTTGTTGTACCCGGAGTTTCGCCATCCAATGATGCGCCCGAACCGACAAGGCCACGCTCCGGTGGAGCGTGGCCCGGTTCGTTGCCCGAAGGCGCAAGCCGCAGGGCAAGGGGTGGCAGGCCAGGGATGCGGCCTGGAAATCCGGTCGCGCCTGCCTGGGCGGGCGCGGAACGCGCCTGCCAAGGGGCAGGCAGGCGCGGACGGATTTGGCGCGGGCCAAATCCGTCAAGGAAGAACGCGAAAACCAAAGACCGACTGCGTAAGCAATTGCCGATGCCGAATTGCATGATTAAATGCGATGCCTTGCCGAAACCTTAATCCGCTCCGCCAACCCATTGATCCATAACACCCCATCCACCGTCCCACAGGGGGCACCCCCCCGGCCCTGACTGCCCCGATCAAAGGAACCCCCCGATGACCCCCGCCGACCAAAGCCGCCGCGCCGCTGAAATCTGCCGCCTTGCCCCGGTGATCCCGGTGCTGGTGATCGAGGATGTCACCCACGCCCGCCCGCTGGCCGAGGCGCTGGTGAAGGGCGGCCTGCCCGCGCTGGAGGTCACCCTGCGCACCCCCGCCGCGCTGGATGTGATCCGCGCCATGGCCGGGGTGCCCGGCGGGGTTGTCGGTGCCGGAACCCTGCTGACTCCGGCGGATGTCAGGGCGGCCAGGGCGGCGGGGGCGAAATTCGGCGTCTCGCCCGGTGCCACCGACCGGCTGATTGCCGCCTGCGAAGACGAGGGCCTGCCGCTGCTGCCGGGGGCCGCCACCGCGACCGAGGTGATGGTGCTGCTGGAAAAGGGCTTTTCGGTCCAGAAGTTCTTTCCCGCCGAAGCCTCTGGCGGGGCGCCGGCCCTGAAGGCCATCGGGGCACCGCTTCCGCAGGTCACTTTCTGCCCGACCGGCGGCATCAGCCTGAAGAACGCCCGCGATTACCTGGCGCTGTCCAATGTGGTCTGTGTCGGCGGCAGCTGGGTGGCGCCGAAGGATGTGATGGTCCGGGGCGACTGGGCCGCAATCACCGCCCTTGCCGCCGAAGCCGCCGCCCTGCGCTGAGGCGGCAGGCGGCCCGGAACCAGGAAGAACGGCCCGCAGACGACCGGTGCTGCCGGTCAGACCCGCGCCACGCGGGCGGCACGGCCGCCGCGCCGCCGGGCTTGGGGGGCCGCCGCCAGACCGTCGCGCAGGACCTGTCCCATCGGATGCTGCGGATCGGCGGAGCCATAGGCTGCAAGCAGCGTCCGGATCGCATCGGGCACGTCCGCCGTGACCGGCAGGCTCAGCGCCCAGTCGATGAAGATCGACCGGCACTCTTCCAGGGTGATGCCGTCAATCCGGTAGCTTTCCCGGACCAGCCCCTTTGGATCAGCCTCTGTCATGCGCATCGCGCGTCTCCCCATCCCCTTGCACCCCGGCCAGTTTCGCGCCGATCACCGCCGCCGCCGCCTTTGACGCCGCCCGCAGCCTCAGGGTCAGGTCCGCCGCCGTTTGCGCCCCGGTTTCCCGCAGCAGAAAGGCGCATCCCCCCTGCCCCAGACCCTGGGGTTCCGGGTCGCGCTCTGTCAGCAGCCGGCCTGCCGCCCGCAGGGTCCAGAACAGCCGCCAGGCGGACAGCAGAGTCTCTGCCTCGGCCGCCGACAGAAAGCCCGATTCCCGCCCGGCGCGCAATTGCTGATCGGTGCCGCACTGCGGATCACCGGCCATGAGCGCGGCCGTCTGTGCCAGAAACTCGATGTCCATCAGCCGCCCGGGGCCGGTCTTTGCGGTCCAGTCCGACGGCGCGGGCCAGGCCGCAAGCAGCCGCGCCCGCATGGCGGCGGCATCGGAACTGACATGCGCGCCCCGGCCCTTTTCAAGGATCAGCGCCCGGCGGAACTGCTCAACAGCCTCGGCCAGCCCCGCCCCCCCGGCCACCACCCGCGCCCGCGTCAGGGCAAGGTGTTCCCAGGTCCAGGCCTCGTCCCGGTGATAGTGGCAAAAGCCCTCGAACGAGGTCGCAACCGGCCCCTGCCGGCCCGACGGGCGCAGGCGCATGTCAACCTCATAGAGCTTGCCCCCGGCCATCGGGGCCGTCAGCGCGGTGACCAGCGTCTGGGTGAGGCGCGCATACCAGGCCCGCGCGCCCAAGGGACGCGGGCCGGAGCTGACGGCATCGGCAGGCGCATCATAGACCATGATCAGGTCAAGGTCGGACGCGGCGTTCAGCCGCCCGGCCCCCAGGCTGCCCATGCCCAACAGGACCGCCCCGCGTCCCGGCATCCCGCCATAGCGGCGCGTCACCTGCTGGCACAGGGCCGGCCAAAGGCCCTGCAGCGTGGCGGCGGCAAGATCGGCATAGCTTGCCCCGGCTTCGTCCGCATCGATCAGCCCGCGCAGGTGGTGCACCCCGACGCGAAAGTGCCATTCCTTCATCCAGCGGCGGGCGGTGTCGAGTTTCTTTTCATAGTCCGGCTCGGCGTCCAGCAGGCGCGCCAGATCCGCCGCAAGGGCCGCCTCGCCGGGCCAGGGCGCAAAGAAACTGCCGCCGATCACCGCATCCAGCACCGGGGCGTTGCGGGCAAGATAGCGTGCCAGCTCCGGCGCGGTCGAGGCGATGTCGACGATCAGATCAACCAGCGGCGGGTTCGCCTCGAACAGGGAAAACAGCTGAACCCCGGCGGGCAGGCCGGCAAGGAAGCCGTCCAGCGCCAGGAGCGCCTCGTCCGGGTTGGCCGCCCGTGCCAGGCTGTTCAGCAGCACCGGGCGCAGCCGCTGAAAGATCGCGACCGCCCGTTCGGACCGCAGCGCCGGATAGGTGAACCAGCCGTCCACGATGGCGCGGGTCTGGGGCGACGGATCGGGGCCGCCGGGCGCCCCGGCGGGCGCAAAGAAGCCGCCTGTCAGGGTTTCCACCCGGTCAAGACGCCGCTTCAGGCGGTCACGGAAGGCATCGACATCCGCCTCGCCGCAGAACTGCGCGATGCGGGCCACGCCTTCGGCGGTGGATGGCATCACATGGGTCTGGGCATCGCGGACCATCTGCAGGCGATGCTCAAGCTCGCGGTGCGCGCGGTAATGCCGCGTCAGTTCTTCGGCCACCTCCGAGGGTATCCAGCCCCTGGCGGCAAGCGCTGCCAGCGCCCCGGTGGTGGTGCGGTCGCGCAGGCCGGGATCGCGCCCGCCCGCGATCAGCTGACGCGTCTGGGTGAAGAATTCGATTTCGCGGATACCGCCCTGCCCCAGTTTCAGATCATGCCCCTCGATCTGCACGGGTCCGTGCAGATTGCGGTGATCGCGGATCCGCAGGCGCATGTCATGCGCATCCTGGATGGCGGCAAAATCGAGGTGCCTGCGCCAGACAAAGGGGGTCAGCCTGTGCAGGAACCGCGCGCCCGCCGCCAGATCACCGGCACAGGGGCGGGCCTTGATATAGGCGGCGCGTTCCCAGGTGCGGCCCTGCGCCTCGTAATAGTTTTCGGCAAAGGCCATCGACAGGCAGACCGGGGTAACGGCCGCATCGGGGCGCAGCCGCAGATCGGTACGGAAGACATAGCCATCCTGCGTGCTGTCCGACAGCACTGCCGCAAGCCGGCGGGTCACCCGGATGAAGGCGCTGCGCGCCTCGGGGGCGGCACCGGGATAGCGGGTTTCGTCGAACAGGCAGATCAGGTCGATGTCTGACGAATAGTTCAGCTCCCCCGCGCCCATCTTGCCCATGGCAAGCACCACCATGCCCGCCGCCGTGGCCGCATCGCCGGGCTGCGCGCCGGGCAGCTTGCCGCGCCGGATTTCCTCGGCCACCAGCGCGGAAAGGCTGGTCTGCACCGCCCGGTCGGCAAAGCCGGTCAGCGCAGCCGTGGCCTGTTCCAGCGTCCAGACCCCGCCCAGGTCGGCCAGCGCCACCAGCAGGGCCACGCGCCGCTTGGCCTGGCGCAGGACGGGGGACAGAAGATCGGGGGCCAGATCATCGCACCCCGCAAGAAGCGCATCCAGACAGGACTCGGGCGGCATCTGCAGGGCGGGCCGCAGCCAGCCGGCCTCGCGGATCATCAGGGCGCGCAGGAACGGGCTGCATCCGGCCGTTGCCGCCAGAAGGCCCGCAAGCCCGGGACCGAGATCGGCGAAACCCGCGGCTGTTTCGGATGCGGCCGCTGGATCATGGGCAAGGGGACGGCGCGTGATACGGCTTTCAAAGGTCATGGGCGCAGTGTCGCGCCGGGCAGGCGCAGGGTCAACCTGTCCCATCGCGCGGCTTGCGGCGGGGACCGGTTTGCGGGCAGGTTCGCGGCCAGACCTTGGGGAGGATGGCATGAGCAAAAGCCTGGCACGGGTCCGCGCCGCCCTGGACGCGGCAGGCGTTGCGTTCGATCTGCGCGAAATGACGGCCGAGACGCGGACCGCAGAGCAGGCTGCGGCTGCGGCCGGCTGCGCGCTGGACCAGATCGTCAAGTCGGTCCTGTTCCGGGGCACCGGCAGCGGTCAGCTCAGGCTGTTTCTGACCGCAGGCGGAAACCGCATTGACCCTGACCGGGCAGGTGCCCTGGCCGAGGAGCCGCTGGAACGGGCGGATGCCGCGCTGATCCGCGCCGAAACCGGATTTGCCATCGGCGGCGTCGCACCGCTGGGGCACCTCAAACCCTGCGCCCTGTGGATGGACCCGCGCCTGATGGACTTTGCCGTGGTCTGGGCTGCGGCCGGCACGCCCCGCCATATCTTCGCCATCGCACCCGCCACGTTGCGGCGCATCACCGGCGCTGCCCTGGCCGGGTTCACGGCCCGCCCTGCGCCTGGGGACACTGCGGGATATGTAAAATAGTTTAACATGCCCCTTGAAGACTGGCCCGGCCTTCCCAAATCCCAGCTATGTGAACAGACTTCACATGAAGACACGCAACGGGGAGACCGCCCATGACGACGATGACTTCGACCGGCATCACCAGCTGGCCAGGCCGGGCAGAGGCCTGGCTTGACGACCGTGGCAAACCCGCATGGATCGCCGCGATGATCCTGGGGTTCATCTTTTTCTGGCCCGCAGGACTTGCCCTGCTGGGTTACCTGATCTGGAGCAAACGCATGTTCAACCGATCCTCTTCTTCCTGCGGCGGCCGCCGGATGCAGCGCATGAGCCACATGCACGACGGGGCCTGGATGTCTTCGGGCAACAGCGCCTTTGACGCCTACAAGACCGAAACGCTGCGCCGTCTGGAAGACGAACAGCAGGCCTTCGACGCCTTCCTGCAGCGCCTGCGCGAGGCGAAGGACAAGCAGGAGTTCGACGCCTTCATGCAGGACCGCGCCAAAGGGGTACAGACCCCGGCCGCCGCGCAATCGCCCGAGGCCGGCCAGTACTGATGCGTCTTGCGCGGCCCCGGCCGGGGCCGCGCCCACACCAGACCAAAGTCAAGGGATACCGCCGATGTACACCACACTGCCCGACCCCGACCATCAGGCCGGATTCTATGCCGATGTGCCGATAAAGCGCGCCCTGGCCTGGGTTGTGGATGCGATCCTGATCGCGATCATGACCATGGTCGTTGTGCCCTTTACCCTGTTTCTTTCGCTGTTCTTCCTGCCGCTGCTGTATCTGACCATCAGCTTTCTGTACCGCACCATCAGTCTGGCGCGTCATTCGGCGACGCCGGGAATGCGGCTGATGGCAATCGAATTCCGCGACCGGACCGGTGCGAAGTTTGACCCTGGCACGGCGTTCCTGCACACGCTGGGCTATACGCTGACGATCAGCACGCTGCTGCCGCAGCTTTTGTCCATGGGCCTGATGCTGACCACGGCGCGCGGCCAGGGGCTGACCGACCTGGTGCTGGGAACAGTGGCGATCAACAAACCTGCGCGCATCTGAATGAACTCGGTGCTTGGCGGCACGATCAGGCCTTGCTAACGTCGGCAAGTTGCACATCCTGTCGGCCATGCGTCATACCCTTCCCATCGCGCCCCAATTCTATGTGACGGCTCCGCAGGCCTGCCCCTACCTTGAGGGGCGGATGGAACGGAAACTGTTCACCGCCCTGCAGGGCGAACATGCGCAACGGCTGAACGACACCCTGTCGAAGCAGGGCTTCCGCCGGTCGCAGAACGTGCTGTACCGCCCGTCCTGCGCGGAATGTTCGGCCTGCATTTCGGCCAGGATCCGCGTTGAGGATTTCGTGCCCTCGCGCACCCAAAGGCGGGTGATGCGGCGCAATGCGCACCTGGCGCGCCATGCGACAAGTCCCTGGGCGACCGAAGACCAGTATGCGCTGTTTCGCAGCTATCTGGACCGGCGTCATGCCGACGGTGGCATGGCCGACATGGATATCTTCGAATTTGCCGCGATGATCGAAGAAACGCCGATCCGCAGCCGCGTCATCGAATATGCCCGCCCCAACGGGCCGCAGGAAAACGGGCGGCATCTGGCCGCTGTCTGCCTGACCGACCTGCTGGATGACGGGTTGAGCATGGTCTATTCCTTTTATGACCCCGGCCTGATGGATGCCAGCCTGGGGACCTATGTGGTTCTGGACCATATCGCCATCGCGCGTGAGGCCGGGCTGCCCTACGTCTACCTGGGCTATTGGGTGCCGGGCAGCCGCAAGATGGGCTACAAGGCAAAGTTCAACGCGCTGGAGATCTACAAGGGCGGCCAGTGGCAAAGCATCGGCGACCCGGCCGATCACAAGGCCGAACTGCACCCGCTGTCGGTGGACCCGATTGCCGAACAGGTGGCCCGCATCACCCTGCCCGACAGCCGCGCCGGGCGGGAATGACCGGCGCACGCCTGGGCGCGCTGGCGCTGCTGGTGCCCGATTACGACGCGGCGATCTTCTTTTTCGTGACGGTCATGGGGTTTCGCCTGACGGCGGACATCGATCAGGGCCACAAGCGCTGGGTCACGGTGGAGCCGCCCGGCGGGGGCGTGGCCCTGGTGCTGGCCAGGGCCGAAGGTCCGCAGCAGGTGGCCGCAATCGGCAAACAGGCCGGCGGCCGGGTCTTCCTGTTTCTGGAGACGGATGATTTCGCGCGCGACCATGCGCGGATGACGGCGGCAGGCATTGTGTTCGAGGAGGAGCCGCGCCACGAATCCTATGGCACCGTCGCCGTCTGGCGCGATCCCTTCGGCAACCGCTGGGACCTGATCGCGCGCCGCTGATTGCCTGCCGGGGCGCGCCGATGCGGGGACGGGGCAGTTTTTTGCCCCGTATCCCCTTGTATCCGCGCGCATTCACGCCGATGTGACGGGGCAGTCACAGGGGGGATGATCTTGACCTATCTGCTGTTCGTCATCGGGCTTCTTGGTCTGTTCTTCGGCGGAGAGTTCCTGGTGCGCGGGGCCAGCAGCATCGCCAGAACCTATCGCATCTCTCCCATGGTGATCGGCCTGACGATCGTGGGCTTCGGCACCTCGGCCCCCGAACTGCTGGTGTCGGTGCAGGCGGCGCTGGCGGGGCAGCCCGCGATTGCCATTGGCAATGTGCTGGGGTCGAACATTGCCAACATCCTGCTGATCCTGGGCATTTCGGCGGTGATCGCACCGCTGATCCTTCCCGTGCGCAAGCTGTGGCGCGACCTTGGCTTCATGCTGCTGGCCACGGCGGTGATCTGGGCCATGCTGCCGGACGGCGACATCACCCGGCTGGACGGGGTGCTGCTGCTTGCCGGACTGATCGTCTTTGTTGCCGTGGCCTTCCTGACGGGCAAGGCCGAACCGGATGACGCCCTTCCCCTGCCCCCGGTCTGGCAGGCGGCCCTGATGACGCTGGGCGGGCTGGTTGTGCTGGTCATCGGTGCGCGGCTTCTGGTGGACAGTGCCACCACAATCGCGCGCACCTATGGCATTTCCGAAGCGGTGATCGGGCTGACCATCGTGGCCGTCGGCACCTCGCTGCCCGAGTTGGCGACATCGGTGGTGGCCGCCCTGCGCAAGCAGACCGAGATTGCGGTGGGCAACATCGTGGGATCGAACATCTTCAACATCTTCGGCATCCTCGGCCTGACGGCGGTGATCGCGCCGATCCCGGCAGAGGCCCGCTTTGTCTGGATCGACATGCCCTGGGTCGCAGCCTCGGCCATCGGGCTGACGGTGCTGGCGGCACTTCTGGGCGGCCTGCCCCGGATTGCAGGGGTGGCCTTGATGGCCGCCTATGCGGGCTATGTCAGCATGATGCTGTAGCTTTGCCGCCCCGGATTGCCCCGCCCGCGGTGGCAGGCGGGGCAAGGGCGGTTTCAGCCGATCACGGTACCATCGCTGCGCCAAACCGCAATCACCGCCGATCGCGGCAGGCCCGTGCCGTCGGGCCAGCTGCCGCCGGGGTGCTGCACGCCGACAAAGGCGGTCTTGCGGTCAGCCGACCACAGCAGGCCGGTGATCTCGGACCCGTTCGGCCCGGTCAGAAAGCGCTCGATCTGACCGGATACGGGATCACCGATCAGCATCTGGTTGTTGCCCTGCCCGGCAAAGTCACCTTCGTTGCTGTCGTCACCATCGGTCTGAATCCACAGAAGGCCGGTCGAATCAAAGCTCATGCCATCGGGCGAGTTGAACATGTTGCCCGCATTGACATTGGCCGACCCGCCAAAGGCATCCTGATGCACGGTCGGATTGCCCGCCATGACGAACAGATCCCAGGTGAAATCGGCAGAAGCGTGATCCTGCCCGGCGGGATACCAGCGCACGATCTGACCGAAGCCGTTCTTTTCACGCGGGTTTGGCCCGCCGACCGGGGTCAGGTCACCGCCCGCATTCGGCTTTACGCCACGGTTGACGTTGTTGGTCAGCGCGCAATAGGCCTCGGCGGCGACAGGATTGACCGCGACCCATTCCGGACGGTCCATCGTGGTGGCACCAACCCTTGACCCCGCCAGCCGGGTGTGAACGGCAATCTCTGCCGCCGTCATGCCCGTTGCCTCGGGCGTCAGGGCAACCCATTTGCCGGTGCTGTCATCGGCGAAAACAGCGACATGAAGCTGCCCCTTTTCAAGAAGCGACGAGGTGTCGCCACCTTCGGTGTAAGGGTCGGACGAGACCCACTTGTAAAGGAACTCGCCCCGCTCGTCGTCGCCCAGATAGACCACCACGCGGCCATCGGCGGCCAGGGTCACTGCGGCATTCTCATGCTTGAAGCGGCCAAGGGCGCTGTGCTTTACCGGAACCGATGCAGGATCGGCCGGGTTGATTTCGACCACATAGCCGAAGCGGTTCGGTTCGTTGCGGTTCTTTGAAAGATCGAAACGCGGATCGAACTTTTCATAGCCATAGCCGCCTTCCAGGCCGATGCCGTAGCGCTTGAATTCGGCAGGCAGTTCCAGCGCGGCGTCGGTCGAGCCGAAGTAGCTGTTGAAGTTCTCCTCGCAGGTCAGATAGGTGCCCCAGGGCGTGCGGCCCGACCCGCAGTTGTTCAGTGTTCCCAGCACCTGCGTTCCGGTCGGATCAGCCTCGGTCTTCAGCAGGTCGTGTCCTGCTGCCGGACCGGTGATTTTCATCGGCGTGTTGTTGGTGATGCGCCGGTTGAATGGCGAATCAACCACAATCGCCCAGCCATCGGCCCCTTGCGCCACTTCCATAACGGAAACACCCTGGGCGTTCTGCAGCTTCAGAACGTCTTCCGGGGTCAGAGGCAGACCGTCTGGGTTGCCGGGCAGGTTCACGTCAAGATTGACGTATTCGTGGTTGACCGCGATCACTTCGCGTCCGTCGATCACGAAAAGTTCCATACCGTCGGTGTTCTCGCCAATGGCGCGGGCCTGCCCTGCGGCGGTGGTGCCTTTTTCAGGATCAAAGGCGGGGGCATCCGAGAACAGCGCATCTCCCCAGCGGGCGACCGGCTTCCAGGCATAGCCTTCGGGAACATGCACGGCGAAATCGGTGGCAATGGCGATGGGGGTGAAGGCAAAGCGGCTGGCGGTCTGCGCCCGTGCCGAGGTCGAACCCATCAGAGTGCCAAGACCCATCGCTGCGGCACCCGAGCCAAAGGCAAGCACGCCAAGAAAACCCCGGCGCGAAATGGCACGGGCAACGACACGGTCGAACTCCTGTTCATGGGGGCGCGGATTCCGGCGTTCGTCGATCTCGTCAAAGGACATTCGGTGCAGCGGGATGTCTTCCATGGCGGGCTCCTGAGGTTGTCGCTGGGATGCGGGAACGTAAATGGCACCGCCGCCAGACAGCGGGCCAAGGCAAGGGATACCGGCCCCATGTAACAGACCCGCAAAACCGGCAGCGTGACCGGCGGCGGCCCGACAGGGTGCCTGCCGCGGGACGCACACCGGAAAGATTGCGGATGTTTCGCCGGGCAGGGTAAACGTGAAATAAAACTGCGCAGAAACCTGCCCTGACGACACTTTCTTTGTTTCTTTTGCCGTTGACGCATCGTTCTGCCAGTCCTATGGTCCGCCAAGCGCTGGTATGGGCGTAATCGGGGGGCTGGGATGTCCGGCAATATTGTAGTTTCAGGAACAGGGCGCATGGGCCGGTAGCGGTTGACCATACAGGTTCCCATGCGCCCCCGATTGACCCCCGGGGGCTTTTTGTTGCCAGCCTGCCGACCGGCACAGGAAAAGGACGCGCCGCCGCACAAGCGGCCCGAGGATAGGAAAAGACGATGAACAAGGCACATGCGACATCGGCGAAAGCGGCGACGATGACCGGCGCGCGGATGGTGGTTCAGGCGCTGAAGGATCAGGGCGTCGAGGTTGTCTTCGGCTACCCCGGCGGGGCGGTGCTGCCGATCTATGACGAGATTTTCCAGCAGAACGACATCCGCCATGTGCTGGTGCGCCACGAACAGGGTGCGGTCCATATGGCCGAAGGCTATGCCCGGTCCACCGGCAAGCCGGGTGTGGTCCTTGTCACCTCCGGTCCCGGCGCGACCAATGCCGTGACCGGACTGGTCGATGCGCTGATGGATTCGATCCCGCTGGTGGTTCTGACGGGGCAGGTCCCCACCTTCATGATCGGCACCGACGGCTTTCAGGAGGCGGATACGGTCGGCATCACCCGGCCCTGCACCAAGCACAACTGGCTGGTGAAAGACACCGCGAAGCTGAGCGAGACCATTCACCAGGCCTTTCATGTGGCCACGCACGGGCGGCCCGGCCCGGTTCTGGTGGATATTCCGAAAGACGTGCAGTTTGCCACCGCGACCTATACCCCGATGGAACAGACCCGCACCGCGCATTACCAGCCGCGCGTGCAGGGCGACCCCGAACAGATCGCGCGCCTTGTCGAGATGATCGAAACCGCCGAGCGCCCGGTGTTCTACACCGGCGGTGGCGTGATCAATTCCGGCCCCGCCGCCAGCCGGCTGCTGCGCGAGTTGGCCGATGCCACGGGGTTTCCGGTGACATCCACGCTGATGGGGCTGGGCTGTTACCCGGCCTCGGGCAAGGCCTGGCTGGGGATGCTGGGGATGCACGGGCTTTATGAGGCCAATCTGGCGATGCATGGCTGTGACGCGATGTTCAACATCGGCGCGCGCTTTGACGACCGGATCACCGGCCGGGTCAAGGATTTCAGCCCGCATTCGCGCAAGGCGCATATCGATATCGATCCTTCGTCGATCAACAAGGTGATCCGGGTGGATGTGCCGGTTGTCGGCGACATCGCCCATGTGCTGGACAAGGTGCTGACCCTGTGGAAGGCGCGCGGATCGCGGGTGAACCGGGCGGCGCTGGCGAAATGGTGGGCGCAGATCGAGACCTGGCGCGCGGTGCGCTGCCTGGATTTCACCAATTCCGACCGCACGATCAAGCCGCAGTACGCCTTGCAGCGTCTGGAGGCGCTGACCAAGGGCATGGACCGCTACATCACCACCGAAGTGGGCCAGCACCAGATGTGGGCCGCGCAATACCTGGGGTTTGAAGAGCCGAACCGCTGGATGACCTCGGGCGGACTTGGCACCATGGGCTACGGCCTGCCCGCCAGCATCGGCGTGCAGATTGCCCACCCGGACGCGCTGGTGATCAACGTGGCGGGCGAGGCAAGCTGGCTGATGAACATGCAGGAAATGGGCACGGCGATGCAGTTCCGCGCGCCGGTCAAGCAGTTCATCCTGAACAACGAACGCCTGGGCATGGTGCGCCAGTGGCAGGAATTGCTGCATGGCGAACGCTATTCGCAATCCTGGTCGGAATCGCTGCCGGATTTCGTCAAGCTGGCCGAGGCCTTTGGCTGCAAAGGCATCCGCTGTTCCGACCCCGCCGATCTGGACGAGGCGATTCTGGACATGCTGCGCTATGACGGGCCGGTGATCTTTGATTGCCTGGTGGAAAAGCACGAAAACTGCTTCCCGATGATCCCGTCCGGCAAGGCGCATAACGAGATGATGCTGGGCGATGCGGATACCAGGGGGGCGATCGGAGCGAAGGGGGCCGTGCTGGTGTAGAAGAAATGCGCATTACAGGAATTGACCTAAAGAACTGGCGAAACTTCAAGTCGGCGTCGGTGAAGATACAAACAGACGTCGTCTATCTTGTGGGCCCCAATGCTTCCGGCAAGTCCAACTTCCTTGATGCACTTCGCTTCGTCCGGGATATCGCCAAGCCGATAGGCGGTGGGTTGCAGACAGCCCTGAAGGAGCGCGGGGGCTTCCTTAGATTCCAACTTCAAGTGCAACGGTTGATTTGAAGGCCTCGATTTCTTCGGCCATGGCTTCTGCGGGGGTTCTCCAGCCGAGAGTTTTCCTGGGTCGGTTGTTCATCAAGGCTGCGACATCGTTGAGCCAGGTCTGG
>JADCEL010000096.1 GCA_020250125.1 Rhodobacter sp. | reverse complement strand
GCCCTGATGAACAACCGACCCAGGAAAACTCTCGGCTGGAGAACCCCCGCAGAAGCCATGGCCGAAGAAATCGAGGCCTTCAAATCAACCGTTGCACTTGAAGTTGGAATCTAAGCAGTGGCACCTGATCCAGGTCGCACAGAACATAGCAGCCCACCCTGTTAACCAGCGTTCGGACGGCTTTCCGCCGAAAGGCAAGATCAATTGCCATGCAGCCCCTATTCCGCAGCGATGCTGTGCGGGTCTTGGTGTGCGCCTGCAAGCGGCTCCAACACACTTTCCGCAAGAAAGCGAACGACGCCGACGCAGACACCATCGCCCGCCAGATGATAAGCTTCGTTGTAGCGTGAAGGCATTCTGTAACTGTCCGGCAACCCCATCAGGCGCGCCAGTTCGCGTGAGGAAAGAAGCCTGCTGCGGATGCAGCCATTTTCGATCACGACAATTGTCTGGCGGCTTGACCCCCCACCGGGGGTTCGAAGGCAGCCCGCCATTCCGTCGAAACGAACTTCTGCGCGTTGGCGCTTCACACCGTTGCCGTTGGGCCGCGTCCGCCTGTACACCGCGCCAACCACACGCCCGCCGACCCGCTGTGCGTTCCTGACCTTCAAACGGTTCACGTCTGACATCATCGACAGCAGACGCCCGGTTTCATCAGGCGAATGCCAGCGCACATCAGTTGGTGAAGCTTCGATGAGATCGGCAAGATTTGCGTTCCGTGCCGGCGGGTTCGGCAGGTTCCACCACAGCCAGCTTTCTTTGGCGTGACCCGTTAAGGTGCCCTGCGCCCGGATCAGCGCTGCCGGGTGCCAAAGGGACGATGGGCTGCCCCGCATCAAGCCGACGGGGACCGGCACCAAGGCGTCCACCGCCATGAAGAAAACGCGAGGCCGACTTTGTGGCACAAAGTGTGCCGCGTCTATTACAACTGCGCCAAAGCGATACCCGCTTTCGGCGAAAGCGTTACAGATCGCGACGAAATCTGCACCAGCGCGGGACGTGAGCGCGCCGCAGACGTTCTCCAACACAATTGTCTTTGGCTTGCGGCCCTCTTGCAGCAGCGCCTTCATCACGGACCAGAAATGCCAGAAAGCCCCTGATCGGGTCATCCTGTCGCCGCTTCCGCCCAACCCGGCATATGCTCCTGCCAGCGAAAGATCCTGACAGGGGAACGATGCCCATGCCAATGCGGCCCGCCCCGGCAACTGCGCCGGTTTAACCCGGGCCACATCACACAAGACGAAATGGTCCGCACCCCAGTTTTCCGTATAGGAAGACGCTTTCGAGGGACTGAAATCGTTCGCAAAAGAGCAGTGCCACCCTGGTCCAAGCCCGGCACGCGCCATCCCACCCCCTGCGAAGAACTCGTAGAAGGTCAGGGGAATGTTTGGCACGGGCCACCTCGGCATACAGAACACATCAAGAACTTTACTCCACTTTTCCCCGGAAGCAATAGACAAGAACATGCGAAACGCCGCTGATGCGTGATCTCGCCGCCTCTCTCTGCGGTGCAAGGCAACCCCCGCCCCACGGCATCAGCGGCCCGCCATTCACCCCGATCAGCTGTCCGGTGATGTCAGGCGCAAGGATGCCTGAGGCGGGGAACAGGACGGCCCCCGCACAATCCCTCGCCGGGCCGGGCGCAGGGCATGCGTGCCGTCCGGCGTTCCGTCAGTCGGCAACCCCGGCCGGGCGGACCGCAATGCCGTCGCCAATCCGGTCACCCGGGTGGAGGATCACCTTGTCCCCGCGTTCAAGTCCGGACAGAACCTGCGCGAAGGCATCGTTGCGTTCGCCGATCTGAAGGGTCTGCAACCGCGCCCTGCCGTCGCGCAGGACGAAGGTTGCCCAGTCGGATCCCTCGCGGAACAGCGCGCCGACCGGGATCGACAGAACGTCCTCGCCCCGCCAGGTGATGATGCGGGCAATCACACGGAAGCCATGGCCAAGAAGCCGTCGGTCCTTGTCATCCCCGGTCAGCGCCAGAATGACTTCGACCCGCTGCTCGTCGATCCCAAGGGCAGAAACCCTGGTCACCGCCGATGGCTCAACTCTTTCCACCCTGGCGGTGATCGGCGCGCCGCCCCATCCGGTGATCAGGGCATCACTGCCTTCGCGGACCCGCACCGCGTCGCGCGACAGAATGTCCACGACAACCTCCATGTTTGCGGGATCGCCGATTTCGATGATCGGTGTTCCGGGCAGGACGACCTGTTCGTCTTCGGTCAGAACGCGCAGGACCTTGCCGGACACCGGGGCGACAAGTTCGACGCAGCAGCGTTCCACGCCGCCTGTTTCGTCGGAAGACAGCATGGCGCGCGCGCTTTCAAGTTCGCGTTCCCGCACGGCAAGGTTGGCACGCGCACTGTCCAGCGCGGCAAAAGCCGTCTTCTGTTCCAGGATGACGCTGTCAAGCTGGCGTTTGGAGATGGCCGATTTCTGATACAGAAGATGCGAGCGATCCGCCTCAGCGGATTTGAACCCGAGCGAGGCTTCCGCCTGCGCAAGCAGGGCATGCGCCAGCTGGACAGATGCCTCGGCGGCTGCGGCTGCGGCCTCGGCCACCGCCCTTTGGCGCGCATCAAGCAGGGCCGGGGCAGCCGGCCCGATACGGGCCACGACCGTCTCGTTCGCCCTGACATCATCCCCGGCATGAAGGCTGATCCGGTTAAGCTTGCCCCCCATGCTGGCGGAAATCGTGAACACTTCGCGGATGCGCGCCACGCCTTCCTCCTCGATGGCTGCATCGATGGTCCGAAGGGCGATCTCGCCAGGTTCGACATCGACCGGACGCGGCAGAAAGGCCCAGACACCCAGGCCAAGGGCGGTCACGACCACAAGCAACAGGACCAGGCGGCGCATGTGTTATTCCCTTGTCTTCAGAACCTTGATCATGTCCAGCCTGTTGATCCGGCCCCGGACCAGCCAGGCCGACCCAAGCGCCGCGGCAAGGACGGCCAGACTGGCCGTCGCATAGACATCCCGCCCGATCACGAAGGGAACGCGGTACAGATCAGACGAAAAGGCCGCAGCCATCGCACGGGCGATGCCATAGCCGATCCCCCAGCCAAGCGGCTGCGCCACAAGCACGACAAGGGCCAGTTCCCCCATGAGAATTCCCGAAACCTCCCGTCGGGTGAAGCCAAGCACGCGGAGGCTTGCCAGTTCGCGGCCCTGTTCCGAAAGGGCGATCCTGGCGAAGTTGTACACAACGCCCACCGCGATGATCGTGGCCAGACTGACGTAAACCGTTATCATCACAGTGATGTTTTCGGCCAGCGTTTCCTTGAACCGCGTGACGGTCATGGATTTGAGCGTCACGAACTCTGTCCGGGGTGCGGCCTTGACGGCGGCGAAGAAGGCGTCTTGCCCGGCGGCATCGATCATCAGGTTCAGGCCCGAAACCAGCATGCCGTCGCCCATGATCCGGTTGAGCGCGGACAGGTCAATCGCGGCACCCAGGCCGACATAGCCGATCGACAGGCCGCTGACCGGCAGGCTGACCTTTGGCCGCGCCCCTTCAAGGAATTCCACCGTGACACGGTCGCCCGGGCGCACACCAAGTGCCTGTGACAGGGCCTGTGACAGGATCAGGCCCGTTTCCGGCATTGCCATCGGGCGAAGGTCAGGTGCCAGAACGCGCGACAGCCGGGGGTCCTGCGGCCTGCCCGTGACCGCCACCCGTCTGGACAGGCCGCGATGGCTGATCCGTGCAGGTACAGTGCGGAACGGTTCGGCAACAAGGACGCCGGGCAGACTGCGTCCGGCAAAGACCGCCCGCGCGGGCTGGGGTGTGGCGAAGGCAATCAGCGCGTCCTGCCGTTCCGCCTGAAAGAAGGTGACATCGACCATGAGGTTGATCGAGGCTGTTGACCACAGCGATGCCACAAGGATCGCAACAGACATCGCCACGCCGAAGATGCTGAACAGTGTCCGCACCGGCCGATGGAAAAGATGGCGGGCAATCATGACGCCGGTCTGGCGCAAGCCGGGAAACGGGCGGAACCGGCCAGGCCTGTTCTGACAGGCAGGGGGTGCTGCAGGCAGCATCGCAACCGCAGGCGGCAAGCGCGCCACTTGCCCCACGCTGCGCAGGGCACCGCCCACCGCAGACGTGACGGCGACAAGGGCTGCAAGGCCGTAAACCTGCGGATCCCTTGTGAAGACCAGGAAGGGGAATGAGAAGAAACGGGCATACATGCCGGCAAGCCCCGCCCCAAGCCACGCCCCGGCAACAAGGCCGATGACAATGCCGGTCAGGCTGATGCACAGGACAAATTCCATGTAGTGAACAGACACCGCCCGCGAGGAATAGCCGATCGCCTTGAACAGGCCGATCTGCTCGCGCTCCAGCGTGACAAGGCGCGACAGGGTCATGTTCACCAGCATCGCCGCGACCAGAAGGAAGACCGGCGGAAGCACCTTCACCATGGCGCTGAGCTGTTTCAGTTCTGCGTCAAGAAAGGCATGTGAGATCTGGTCCTTGCGTGCCGTGGCCCCCATGCCGCCATAGCGGGCCGTCAGGCGGTCAAGCTCTGCGATCACCCGGTCGGCCGGAACACCCGGCACCACCTTCAGCACGACGTTGGAGAAGGCCCCGTCAAGGTTGAAAGCCGCCTCAAGGGACGCGCGCGGTGCCCATGCGATCCCGAAGCGGCGCGGGTCCGGCATCATGTCTCCGGGGCCAAGCGCATAGATGAATTCCGGCGACAGGGCGATGCCCGTCACCTGCATTTCCGCCCTTCGCCCGTTCATGATCACGGTCAAGGGCGCGCCCGGACCCAATCCATGTGCCGAAGCGAAACCTTCCGAAAGCAGGATCTCGCGGCGGGAATCAGGGTCGGGCATACGGCCCTGCCGCAGGTACAGGCGGTTGAGCCCGGCCCCGGCAAGGTCGGGAAGGGAAACAAGAAGCAAAGACCCCGGTTCGGCCATCCCGGGCAGATCCGGACGGGCAAGCTTGACGATGCGCGCCTCGGCGTCCAGCACCCCGTCAATCGCCTTGATGTCGGCCAACAGGGCACGCGGCGCACGGGTGACATCGGCAAACACATCCGCAAACCGGCTGGTGTCATAGTAGCGGGCGCGGGTTTCGGTCAGTGAAGAATAGGCCCCGTTTCCAAGGATCAGCGTGGCTGCGCCCGCAGCCAGCACCAGGGCAATCGCCAGAACCTGCGCCCAGAGACGGCGCAGGTCCCTCAGAACCTTCCGGCGCAGGGGTGAAATCACCATGTGACCTCCGCCGGAAGTTTCCGTGCGCTGTTGACGGTTTCATGGGCAATCCGCCCGTCGGCAAAGCGGATGACGCGGTCGGCGATTTCGCTGATTGCGGCGTTGTGGGTGATGACCAGGGTGGTTGCACCCATGTCCCGGTTGACCTGGGCCAGCGCCTCGAGAACGCGCACACCCGTGGCGCTGTCCAGCGCCCCGGTTGGCTCGTCGCAAAGAAGCAGTCCGGGATTTTTCGCGATTGCCCTGGCGATGGCCACCCGCTGCTGTTCCCCGCCGGACAGCTGGGCCGGGAAATGATGCTGCCTTTCGGACAGGCCGACAAGGGCCAGCGCATCGTCGGCTGTCATCGGGTTGCGCGATATCTCCGTCACCAGTTGCACGTTCTCCCGCGCCGTCAGGCTGGGCACGAGGTTGTAGAACTGGAAGACAAAGCCGACGTGATCGCGGCGGTAGCGCGTCAGGCCCCCCTCGTCCAGCGCGGTCACCTCCATATCCCCGAACCAGACCTGACCCGAGCTTGCCGTATCGAGTCCGCCGACGATGTTCAGAAAGGTGGATTTCCCCGAACCCGAAGGCCCGAGGATGACGACGAATTCACCCGCCGATGCCTCGAAGTCGACCGCCCTCAGGGCCGGGACAATGACATCGCCGGTCTGATAGACCTTGGACAGCGCCGTTGCGCGCAGCACAGTCTTGCCTTCGCCGTCCACCCGCATCCCCCCTGGTCACCCGCGAGGATGGGGAATGCTGACGGACGTGACCATGACACAGGTCAATTGACATCGCATCAGGGCGGCTTTTCTGCCGGCGGCTCGGCGGTGAAAGGTGTCAGGGCAGGCCCCGCCGCAGGCCCGTGGGGCCTGACCCGCAGATCAGCTGTCTCTGCGCCAAGGCCGGCTGCCGGACGGCTCAACAGGGTCAAACCGGTCAGGCGGTGACGGGCAGGATCAGTCCGGGGCCTTCCGCGCGGTTGGAGTTGACCTGCGGATCGACCCTGTGCATCGCAAAGGTTCCTGCGGGCTGCGGCACCATGACCGTTGCGGCCCCATGCCCGGCCTCGCCCAGCCACAGCGGCCACTGGGCGGGGTTGACCGTCACCGGCTCTCTGTGATGAAGCCGCGCCATGTCGGGACCGGCATCGGTCGAGACGATGGCACAGGTGGTCAGGCTTTGCCCGTCCCGCTCCCACGCCTGCCAGATACCGGCGAACAGCATCGCGGCACCATCCGCCCGGGTGATGTACCAGGGCAGGCGGGCCTTGGCCGCGCCTTCGGTCCATTCATAAAACCCCGTCGCCGGGATCAGGCAGCGGCGGCTGCGCACCGCCTCGCGGAAGGCGGGTTTGGTGGCGATGGTATCGGCGCGGGCATTGATGATCAGCGGGCCATCGCTGGGCGTCTTGTACCAGGCGGGCAGGAAGCCCCAGCGCAGGGCGCGCAGCCGCCGCCGGCCGCCTTCGCTGAGGATCGCGGCCACCGGCTGGGTCGGGCAGATGTTGAAGCGGGGCACCGGCGGCAGGTCATTGCCGGGCATGGCATCGAACAGGGCGGCAATCGCCTCGTTCGGGTGGGTGATGGTGAAGCGCCCGCACATGGGGCAAGGATAGCTGCCCACCCCGCCGATGCCAAGCAACCCTGGTCCCGGCAAAGCGAAGTCTGCACGCCCGCTCGGGGGCGGACCCGTGATGGTTGACCCTGATGCGTCCGGCCGGATCGCGGGGCAAGGCTGTTTGGCAAACCGCCGAGGGCAAGGAACGAGTGCCGCGTCCCAGTTGATCCGGGGCGTTGATCAGCCGTCCCGGCCGCTGTCGTCTGTCATCCGTTTCAGCACCTCTGATGACCGGGGTCCCGCAGATTGCAGTCAGGGCAATCAGCGTTGCAGAAAGCACCTTCAGGCCCCCTGGACCTGCCTTCAGCCTGCCCCGAAGGCCCGGCTCTGCGGCTGTACCGGGATGACAGCCATACCTGCACTTCAGGCAAATGAATCCGGGCGCGGTTTGGCACGGTGCTGAAACAGCATCCAGACCACCCGTCGGGCGGGAAAACCTTCGTGATCCGCCGGGGCGGGCGGGGTTCCGGGCCGACCCCGAAACGCGAGCCGCGTTTCCCCACCCGCGCGACGGTGCCCTGCAGACCGGCGGGTTCGGGAGGAACGCAGGCCAGCGCCCGGCCCGGCGGGGGCGAAGCGCCCGCCGGGGGCGGGTCGGGCGCTGGCCGGGGGCGGGTCGGGCGCTGGCCGGGGGCTTTGGCCCCCGGCTGGCCAAGGGGCGGCGTGGCGCTGTGGCAGGGGCGATGGCCCCTGCCATGGCAGCGATGCAGTCCCGCCTTCACTCCGGGCGGGACCAGGAAACGCGACCCGCGTTTCCCCCGCCTGCGCGCGACGGTGCCCTGTAGACCGGCAGGTCCGGGAACACGGCAGGCCAGCGCCCGCCATGGGCGGGTCGGATACTGGCCGGGGGCTGTGGCCCCCGGCCTGCCAAGGGGCAACGTAGCGCTGTGGCAGGGGCGAAGGCCCCTGCCAGTGAAGCGGTGACAGTGCTTTCGTCAGTGCGGGAGGGAACAAGAAACGCACCGCGTTTCCCCGCCCGCGCGGGACGGTGCCCTGTAGACCGGCAGGTCCGGGAACAGCAGAACGCCAGCGCCCGACCCGGCGGGCGAGAAGCGCCCGCCGGGGGCTTTGACGCCCGGCCGGTCCTGATCCCGGCGCAGCGCAGGGCCGGGGCGATGGCCGCTCCTGCCAGACCGCGCAGGGCGCACGGGGCCTGCGGAAGAGGGTCCTGCTTTCCGGCCAGCGGTCCCTGCGGCGGGCACCTGGTCAGCGGCCTGTCAGCAGCGGCGGGGCGCGCCCGGCGAAGGGGTCAGAACCTTGCCTCGGCCACCACGGCGCGGTGGTCGGACGGCCAGGGCATGACCACGATATCACTGCGCGGCCCGTCTTCCCCGACGATGGCGGCATCTGTCACCCTCAGCCCGGCACCCCGGGCCAGCACGAAATCAATGCGGTCGGGATGATCATCCGCAGCGGCCTCGTCATGGCGCGGGGTCCAGGTAGAGGCGGGTTTCGCCACCGGATCGGGATGCACGGCGCGCAAGGCATCGATGAAGCCCGCATCGGTCAGACGGCGCGTGGCGGGCCAGGTCACCGCCACGGGCTGCTGGCCTGCGGCCACGGCAGCTTGCGTCCAGTCCAGCCCTGAGGGTTCGTTGAAATCGCCGGTCACGAAAATGGCGGCGGCACCTTCGGCTGCCGTCATGTCTTGCGCCAGCAATGCCATTGCCGGGCCGCGGGTGTCATCGGCAAAGCGGATCGCCTCGGCTTCCGTGGTGATGAAGGGGGCGGGGCCGTATTCGATCCCAAGCAACTGGCAGGGCTGACAGGGTTCATCATCGAGGTGGATGTTGAACAGCCAGACAGTTGCGCCGTTCACGTCGATGGGCACGCCAAGATCATTGGGGGTGGCCGGGCCGACCGGATAGCGCGACAGGATGGCATTGGCCCACAGCGCCCCGTTCTGCTGCGTCTGGTCGTAGACATGCCAGCCCAGCGCCCGGGCAATGGCCGGGGCCACGCTGGGGCCGGTGGCCACGCAATCGGTGGGCGTGCAGGGATCGGGTTCCAGCCGGGTTTCCTGCAACCCGACGATGTCAGCCCCGGCGGCACGGATGGCGGCCACGGTTTCCCCGATGCCTTTGGCTTCGTTCGCCCCGCCGCCCCAGATGTTGAAGCTCATCACGCGCAGGGTGGTTTCGCCGCTGGCAGAGGTCGCGGCGCACAGCGCCAGGGCGGATGCGGCGGACAGCAGGCGGGTCATCATGGCGGCACTCCAATCTGATCGATGCACCATCCTGGCACGGCGGCCCCGACAGTTTCATGACAACCGCACGCCGGGCGGTTCAGCCGCCATCCCGCCAGCGGTTCACGATCGGATAGCGGCGGTCAAGCCAGAAGGCGCGCGTGGACAGCCGCGTGCCGGGGGCAGACTGGAAACGCTTGTATTCGCTGAGGTACAGCAGCTGTTCCACCTTCCTGACCGTGTCGCGGTCGAACCCGCGCGCCACAAGGTCAGTGACCGATTCATCCCGGTCCACCAGCCCTTCCAGGATCGCATCCAGCACCGGATAGGGCGGCAGGCTGTCTTCGTCCTTCTGGCCCTCGCGCAGTTCGGCGCTGGGCGGCTTGTCGATCACGCGCGGCGGGATGACCTGCCCCGCCGGTCCCAGCATCCACGGGCGGTGATTTCCGTTTCGCCAGCGGCAGATCGAAAAGACGCGGGTCTTGTACAGGTCCTTGATCGGATTGTAGCCGCCGTTCATGTCGCCGTAGATCGTGCAGTAGCCCACGGCAACTTCGGATTTGTTGCCGGTGGTCAGCAGCATTTCCCCGAACTGGTTGGACAGCGCCATCAGCAGCAGCCCGCGCAGGCGGGACTGGATGTTTTCCCCGGTGACACCCGGCGCACTGCCCGCAAACAGCGGGCCCAGGGCCGCAGCGACGGCCGCCTGCGGCCCGCTGATCGGCACCGTGTCCAGCCGGCAGCCCAGCGCCTGCGCCACCGCTGCCGCATCCTCCAGCGAGGTCTGCGAGGTGAATTCGGACGGCAGCATGACGCAGCGCACGTTCTGCGGCCCGATGGCATCGGCGGCAATGGCCGCCACGATGGCGGAATCGATGCCGCCTGACAGGCCCAGCACCACCCTGCCGAACCCCGACTTGCCCAGATAGTCGCGCAGGCCCTGGACCATGGTGCGATAGTCGGCCTCGTGCCCGTCGGGGATCGCGGCCAGCGGGCCCTGTCCGGCGCGCCAGCCGTCTGGCCCGCGGGTGAAATCGACATGGGCGATGGCATCATCGAACTGCGGCATCTGCAGGGCCAGATGGCCGCCGGGGTTCAGCACAAAGGAGGCACCGTCGAAGACCTGGTCATCCTGCCCGCCGGTCATGTTCAGATAGGCCAGCGGCAGGCCGGTTTCGACCACCCGCGCAACCATCAGGTTCATCCGGACATCGGGCTTGCCCCGGTGATAGGGCGATCCGTTGGGCACCAGCAGAATTTCGGCCCCGGTTTCGGCCAGCGTCTCGCAGACATCGGGGTGCCAGCTGTCCTCGCAGATCGGCGTGCCGATGCGCAGCGGCCCGATACGGTAGGGTCCGTGCACATCGGCGGACGCGAAGACGCGCTTTTCGTCGAAGACATCGCTGTTGGGCAAATGGTGTTTCAGCACGACCGCCTGGATCTTGCCGCCGTGCAGGATGAAATACCCGTTGAAAAGCTTGCCCCCCGCCCGGTGCGGGGCACCGATGCCCAGGGTCGGCCCCTGCGCACAGTCGGCGGCAAGCTGTGCCAGCGCCGCCGCCGCAGCAGCAACGAAGGCGGGCTTGAGCACAAGGTCCTGCGTCTGATACCCCGTCAGGAACATCTCGGTCAGCGCCACCATGTCGGCACCGGCGGCGCGGCCTGCCTCCCATGCCGCTTTGGCCTTGGCGGCATTGCCGGCCAGATCGCCCAGAACCGGGTTCAGCTGTGCCAGGGTCAGGCGGAATCTGTCGGCCATCGGGCTCTCCTGCAGCCCTGCCGGGGCCACCTTGCGTTCTAGCAGAGTTGCGGGCAAGGAAAAGCCGATTGCGGGCGGTCCGGCTTGCCACGCCGGGACCGCGCGACTAACCTTGCAGGCGGCGGAAGGGCGCGCGGCCGGGACCAGGCCCCCCGTTCCGCCTTTGCAGGGGGCAAAGGGCGTGGGTTCAGCAGCAGTCTTTCAGATGGTGCGGACAGGGGTGCTGGCGCTGGCGCTGGCAGGGGAACCGGCGCTGGTCTTCGCCCAGACAGAGGGCGGGGTGATCGCCAAGCAATATGACGATGGCAGCGTCTATGAAGGCACCTTCAAGGACGGCCGCCAGGACGGCACCGGCACCTACCGGCTGCCCAACGGCTATGAATACACCGGCGAATGGGTTGCGGGCGAGATCCGGGGCAAGGGCGTGGCCCGTTTTCCGAACGGATCGGTCTATGAGGGGCAGTTCGCGGCAGGCAAGCCTGAGGGCAAGGGCAAGATCACCTTTTCCGATGGCGGCACCTATGAGGGCGACTGGACCGACGGGCAGATGACCGGCCAGGGCGTGGCAACCTATGCCAACGGCGTGGTTTATACCGGATCGTTCCTGAATGCCATGCACCACGGCAAAGGCACCCTGAAAAGCCCCGGCGGCTACAGCTATGACGGCGACTGGGTGGAAGGCGTCAAGGAAGGGCGCGGCAAGATCACCTATCCCGACGGCGCGGTCTATGACGGCGGGCTTGTGCGCGGCCAGCGGTCCGGGCAGGGCAGCCTGACGATGCCGGACGGGCTGACCTATGCCGGCCAGTGGGCAGAGGGGCAGATGAACGGCACCGGCAAGCTGACCCAGGCCAATGGCGATGTCTATGAAGGCACGCTGGTGAACGGCCAAAGGCAGGGCACGGGACGCATCCTTTACGCCAATGGCGATACCTATGTCGGCGGATTTGTCGCCGACCGCCTGCAGGGCAAGGGCGTTTTCACGGGGACGGACGGTTATGTCTATGACGGCGACTGGCTGGCGGGCCGCCGCGAGGGCGAAGCGCGCGTGACCTATCCCGACGGATCGGTCTTTGCGGGCCGGTTCCTGGCGGATCAGGCCGAAGGTCCCGGCAAGATCACCTACGCCGACGGGTCCACCTATGACGGGGACTGGAAGGCAGGCGTGCCAGAGGGCCAGGGCCGCGCCACCTATGCCAACGGGCAGGTCTATGAGGGCGGGTTCCAGCGCGCGCGCATCCACGGCACCGGCAAGATGACCTACCCCGACGGCTATATCTATGTCGGGCAATGGGAAAACGGCCAGCGGCAGGGCAAGGGCACGGCCACCTATCCCGACGGCACCGTCTACACGGGCCAGTTCGTGGACGGGCAGCGCGAAGGCCAGGGCGAGGTCACGATGGCGGACGGCTTTCGCTATGCCGGGGCGTGGAAAGCGGGCAAGATCGATGGCCAGGGCATCGCCACCTATGCAAACGGCGATGTCTATGAGGGGATGTTCCGGGCCGGCAAGCGGCAGGGCGAAGGCGTGATGCGCTATGCCTCGGGGCAGGAAAGCGGCGGTGTGTGGAACGACGGCACGCTGACCGCCCCGGCGACCGGCCCTGCGACCGCCCCTGCGACTGCCCCAAATGCCTCGGGGCAGGAAAGCGGCGGTGTCTGGAACGACGGCACGCTGACCGCCCCGGCGACCGGCCCCACGTCCGGCCCTGCGACTGTCCCATATGCCTCGGGGCAGGAAAGCGGCGGTGTGTGGAACGACGGCACGCTGACCGCCCCGGCGACCGGCCCTTCGACTGCCCCTGCGGCCGGACCTGCGGCCGCCCCCGCGGCAGACAGGGCGGGCCCGCCTGTGGCCCCTGCCGCGACCGGACCGGTGCCTGCCGAAGGCAACTGAACCGTCAGACCGCCTCGCCCGCATCAAGCCGGGCCAGAAAGGCATCCGCCCCGGCCAGCACGGCCGCCTTGCGGGTGTCGTCCATCCTGTCCCAGGTGCGGTACATCTGCGCCATGCGCGGGTTCTGGGCAAAGCGTGCGCGGTGGCGCTGCAGGAAATGCCAGTAGAGCAGGTTGAACGGGCAGGCCCCCGGACCGGACTTCTGCGCCACATCATAGGCACAGCCCCCGCAATAGTCGGACATCCGGTTGATATAGGCACCGCTGGAGAAATAGGGCTTGGACCCGACGGCACCGCCATCGGCAAACTGGCTCATCCCGATGGTGTTGGGGGCTTCGACCCATTCAAAGGCGTCGATATAGACGGACAGGTACCACTCATGCACCTGGAACGGATCGACCCCGGCCAGCAGCGCGAAGTTTCCCGTCACCATCAGGCGCTGGATATGATGGGCATAGGCCAGATCACGGGTCTGGCCCACAACATGCGACAGGCAGGCCATGCGCGTGGGTCCCCCCCAGTAAAGGGCCGGCAGGGCGCGGCTGTGGGCCAGCACATTGCGGCGGGTGTAACCGGGGCCTTCCAGAAAATAGATGCCGCGCATGAATTCGCGCCAGCCCAGGATCTGGCGGATGAAGCCTTCGGCGGAATTGACCGGCACAAGGCCCGCGCGAAAGGCGGCATCGGCCCGGTCGCAAACCTCGCGCGGGGACAGAAGGCCCAAGTTGAGATAGGGCGACAGCAGCGAATGGGCCAGCACCGGATCGCCTGCCAGCATGGCATCCTGGGTATCGCCGAAACCCGCCAGGGCATGGTCGATGAAATGGTCCAGCGCCTGCAGCGCCCCGGCCCTGTCGGTGGCCCATGCGAACGGGTGCAAGACACCGAAGTTCGTGCCAAAACGCGCGGCGACCAGATCCAGCACCTCTGCCGTCACCGCATCCGTGGCAAAGCGCGGCGGCGGCGTGCGGAACAGATCGGGGGTGGCGGGCTTGCGGTTGTCATGGTCGAAATTCCACTGGCCGCCGGCGGGTTTGTCCCCCTCCATCAGCAGGCCGGTCCTGCGACGCATCTCTCGGTAGAAGAACTCCATCCGCAACTGCTTGCGGTCTTTTGCCCAGGCGGCGAATTCGGCCGCAGAACACAGGAACCGGTCATCGGGCAGCAGCGTGACGGACAGCGGCAGGTCGTTCAGCGCCTGGATCAGGCGCCATTCGCCCGGCACCGTTGCCAGAACTTCGCCTGCCCCCCGTTCAGCGGCACGGCGCAGAAGCTCGCCACCGATGGACTGGCTGTTTCCGGGGTCATCCAGACGGGTGTAGGCCACTGTCCAACCCGTGGCTGCAAGGTGGGCCGCAAACTTGCGCATCGCGGCGAAAACCAGGGCGATCTTCTGCGGGTGATGCCGGGCGTAGCTGGCCTCGGCCATCACTTCGGCCATGACCACCAGATCGCGCGCCTTGTCGGCCTGACGCAGGGCCGCGACATCGGGTGTCAGCTGATCGCCCAGCACAAGGATCAGGCGCGTCACCATGGCACCACCCTGCCCTGCGCATCAAAGAAACCGCCGCTCTGGGCGGGCGTCAGACTGTCCAGCACCGCAAGCAGGTTCTGCGCAGCCTCGTCCGGCGGCACGGCGGGATGCGTGCCAAGGTATTTTGCGGTAAAGGGGGTTGCGACGGTTCCGGGGTGCAGGCAGGCGACGACCGCCTGCGGATGGGTCCGCGCAATTTCGATGGCCGCCGTATGGACAAGCTGGTTCAGCGCCGCCTTGGCCGCCCGGTAGGAATACCAGCCCCCCAGCCGGTTGTCGCCGATGGACCCGACCCGCGCCGACAGCACGGCAAAGCGCGCGGGCGCATCGCGCGGCAGCAGGCGCAGCGCATGTTTCAGAACCAGCATCGGGCCGATGCTGTTCAGCGCGACCTGGGCGGCAAGGACCGAAGGGTCCAGCCGGGCCAGGCTTTTCTCCGGGGCAGCGCCCATGATCTCCAGCGCACCCGTGGCGACGATCACCGTCTGAAAGGGCGCGCGGAGCGGGGCCAGGACACGCGCCACCGACACCTCGTCGGTCACGTCCAGACCATCGGCGGACCGGGACAGCCCGGTCACCGCATCCCCCCGCGCGCGCAGGGCCGCGACCAGCGCCCGCCCGATGCCGCCCGATGCGCCCACAACCAGTGCCTGTGCCATGCCCTGTCCTCCGGCCCGGTCAGCTAGCACCAAAACGGGCGGCGGCCAACCGTCGGGAAGAAATCCCGCACGGACCGGACAGATCGGCCAGACGGACCGCTGCCGAAACCCGCCCAGGCCGACGATTTTCCGCCTTTCCTTTCGGGGATTCCTCCGTATGATCCGCCTTCATGACACGGGATCGCATCATATCTTCCGCTTCGGGGCCGCGCCGCGCCCCATGCCCACGTGCGCTTCTTCTCCTTAGCCTCCTCTGAGCGTGCCCCTCGGGCGCGACCGCTCAGAGGTGACCAGCGCCCGGGACCTGAGCTGAGAGAGAGGAAGGATTTACGATGAACAAGATCAATCTTGCCGAGAAGCTGGCGCTTTTCTCGACGCACTGGGACCCGAAGGTCGTGGCGCGTTACAATGACAACGACATTATGGTGGTGAAGTTTGCGGGTGCGTTTCCGTTCCACAAGCACGACTCCACCGACGATTTCTTCCTGGTGCTGGAGGGCGCGGTCACGATGGAGTACGAGGCGCATCCCCCAGTGACCTTTGGCCCGGGAGAAATTGTGGTGGTCCCACGCGGCGTCGTTCACCGACCGCGCGCCGAAAGCGAAGCCAAGGTCCTGCTGATCGAACCGGCAGGGGAATCCAACACGGGCGACTCGGGCGTCAGTCCGGCACCGAAGCCGATGATCTGAGGGGACCGGGATGACCGACAAAACCACGCAACCGCGCGTTCTGATCTTTGACACGACGCTGCGCGACGGCGAACAAAGCCCCGGCGCCACCATGACCCATGCCGAAAAGCTGGAGATTGCGGCCCTGCTCGATGACATGGGCGTGGACATCATCGAGGCGGGCTTTCCCATCGCCTCGGAAGGCGACTTTGCCGCAGTGCGCGACATTGCCCGGCAGGCCAAGACATCCGTCATCTGCGGGCTGGCGCGGGCGAATTACAAGGATATCGACCGCTGCTGGGAGGCGGTGAAACATGCGCGCCGCCCGCGCATCCATACCTTCATCGGCACCTCGCCGCTGCACCGGGCCATTCCGAACCTGGACATGGATCAGATGGCAGAGCGGATCCATGACACCGTCACCCATGCGCGCAACCTGTGCGATAACATCCAGTGGTCGCCGATGGACGCGACGCGCACCGAACATGACTATCTGTGCCGCGTGGTCGAGATTGCGATCAAGGCCGGGGCCAGCACGATCAACATCCCCGACACCGTGGGCTATACCGTGCCGCGCGAAAGCGCCGAGCTGATCGCGATGCTGCTGAATCGCGTGCCGGGGGCAGACAGCATCACCTTTGCCACCCATTGCCACAACGATCTGGGCATGGCGACGGCCAACGCGCTGGCGGCGGTCGGGGCCGGGGCGCGGCAGATCGAATGCACCATCAACGGCCTGGGCGAACGGGCGGGCAACACCGCGCTGGAAGAGGTGGTCATGGCGCTGAAGGTGCGCAATGACATCCTGCCCTACCGCACCGGTGTGGACAGCACCAAGATCATGAACATCAGCCGCAAGGTTGCGACCGTGTCGGGCTTTGCCGTGCAGTTCAACAAGGCCATTGTCGGCAAGAACGCCTTTGCCCATGAAAGCGGCATCCATCAGGACGGGATGCTGAAGAACGCCGAAACGTTCGAGATCATGCGCCCCACCGACATCGGCCTGTCGGAAACCAATCTGGTGATGGGCAAGCATTCGGGGCGTGCCGCGCTGCGGTCCAAGCTGCGGGACCTGGGGTTCGAGTTGGCCGACAACCAGTTGGCCGATGTCTTCGTGCGGTTCAAGGCGCTGGCCGATGCCAAGAAGGAAGTCTATGACGACGATCTGATCGCCCTGATGCAGGACAGCGGCACCAGCGACAAGCACGACACGCTGCAGGTCAAGCGCCTGCGCGTGGTCTGCGGCACCGAAGGCCCGCGCGAGGCCGAACTGACCCTGACCATCGAAGGGGTGGACCATTCCATCGACGCAACCGGGGACGGGCCGGTCGATGCCGCTTTCAACGCGGTGAAGAAGCTTTATCCGAACAGGGCACGTCTGTTGCTGTATCAGGTCAGCGCCGTCACCGAAGGCACCGATGCCCAGGCCACCGTGACCGTGCGGCTGGAAGAAGACGGGCGCATTTCAACCGGGCAATCGGCGGATACCGATACGGTGGTGGCCAGCGTCAAGGCGTATGTCAACGCGCTGAACCGCCTGATCGTGCGCCGCACGAAATCGGCGCCGGGCAGCGATGTGAAGTCGGTGAACTACCGCGACGCCGGCTGACCGGGCGCGTCCGGGGCGGCGCGACGGCAGTCCCGGACCGGTTCGGCAGGGCCTGCGCCAAGAAAACCGGCCCGCGTGACGGGCCGCGCCGGCCCAGGGGCGAATTGAACTTTTCGAACATGCCGGACGGGCATGGGCGGGAAAATCTGGCAGGTCCTGTTCAATACCTGACTTTTGCGACGCGTCCGGGCTGAATGGCAACACGGCCTGCAATGCGTTCTGAGGCATCAACACGCGGAATTGCGCCGAAGGCGGCGGCCTTGACCCTTTCCCTGTGCCCCCGCCGTTTCTATAAGAAGTCACCTGCCTTGGACACGAGTCGCGGGTGCGTCGGCTTTATCCATCAAGGATCACCTCAGGATGTCGGTACTTTCAGGGCTGTTTTCGTCGGACATGGCGATTGACCTCGGCACGGCGAACACGCTGGTTTATGTCAAGGGCCGCGGCATCATCCTGAACGAGCCTTCGGTGGTGGCCTATCACGTCAAGGACGGCAAGAAGCAGGTCCTGGCCGTGGGCGAGGATGCAAAGCTGATGCTGGGCCGCACGCCCGGTTCCATCGAGGCGATCCGCCCGATGCGCGATGGCGTGATCGCCGACTTTGACGTGGCCGAAGAGATGATCAAGCACTTCATCCGCAAGGTCCACAGGCGCACCACCTTCAGCAAGCCCAAGATCATCGTCTGCGTGCCCTATGGTGCGACGCCGGTTGAAAAGCGGGCGATCCGCCAATCCGTGCTGTCGGCGGGGGCCCGGCGGGCGGGGCTGATTGCGGAACCCATCGCGGCGGCGATCGGTGCCGGCATGCCGATCACCGACCCCACCGGCAACATGGTGGTGGATATCGGCGGCGGCACGACCGAAGTTGCGGTGCTGTCGCTGGGCGATATCGTCTATGCCCGCTCGGTCCGGGTCGGGGGCGACAGGATGGACGAGGCGATCATCAGCTATCTGCGCCGCCACCAGAACCTGCTGATCGGGGAATCCACGGCCGAGCGGATCAAGACCTCGATCGGTACCGCCCGGATGCCCGATGACGGGCGCGGGGCCAGCATGACGATCCGCGGGCGCGATCTGCTGAACGGGGTGCCGAAGGAAACCGACATCAACCAGGCCCAGGTGGCCGAGGCGCTTGCCGAACCCGTGCAGCAGATCTGTGATGCGGTGATGCAGGCGCTGGAAGCAACCCCGCCCGATCTGGCGGCAGATATCGTGGACCGGGGCGTGATGCTGACCGGGGGGGGCGCGCTGCTGGGCGATCTGGACCTGGCCCTGCGCGAGCAGACCGGTCTGTCGATTTCGGTCGCCAACGAATCGCTCAACTGCGTGGCGCTTGGGACCGGCAAGGCGCTGGAATACGAAAAACAGCTGCGTCACGTGATCGACTACGACAGCTAAGCCAGGGTCCCGCCGCGCAACGGGCCCCGCGCCGGAGATCAGACCGCCGTGGCAAGAGATCGCAGATCTCCCCCAGACTTCACAAAACCGATCCGGCGCATCCTTGTCGGCGGTCTTGTGCTGCTGCTTCTTGCACTTTTTCTGCTTTGGCGCATTGACAGCCCGCGCGTGGAACGCTTTCGGGCGGCGCTGGTCGACCGGGTGGTGCCGTCGTTTTCCTGGGCCATGCTGCCGGTCACCAGGGCGGCCGCGATGATCGAGGATTTTCAGTCCTACACCCGCATCTACGAGCAGAACCAGGAGCTGCGCCGCGAGTTGCAGCAGATGAAAGCCTGGCGCGAGGCCGCGTTGCAGCTGGAGCAGAAGAACGCCCGCCTGCTGGATCTGAACCAGGTGCGGCTTGACCCGCGCCTGACCCATGTCACCGGCGTGGTGCTGGCCGACAGCGGATCACCCTTTCGCCAGTCGGTGCTGCTGAACGTCGGCGCGCGCGACGGTATCCGCGACGGCTGGGCCACGATGGACGGCATCGGGCTGGTCGGGCGCATCTCTGGTGTGGGGCGGACCACCAGCCGGGTGATCCTGCTGACGGACAGCAACAGCCGCATCCCGGTCACGGTGCAGCCTTCGGGGCAGAAGGCGCTGCTTTCGGGGGATAATTCCCCGGCTCCGCCGCTGGAGTTCCTGGAAAAGAAGGATCTGGTCCGGCCCGGCGACCGGGTGACCAGCTCTGGCGACGGCGGGGTGTTTCCCGCCGGTCTGCTGGTGGGCCAGGTTGCGCAGGGCGTGGACGGCAGACTGAGGGTGCGCCTTGCCGCAGACTATCAGCGGCTGGAATTTCTGCGCGTGCTGCGCAGCCATGAGACGGAACGCATCACCGAACCGGGCGGGGTGATCGTGCCGCCGATGGCGCTTGAGGGTCTGATCGGGCCGCCCCCGGCACCGCCGCAACCGGAGGCCGCCGATGGCTGAGTCCCTTCCCGCCTCGGTCTGGGCGTATCGCGGGCTTTATGCCGCTCTGGCCTTTGCGCTGCTGTTTCTCCGGATGCTGCCGCTGGGATCGGTTGCCGGTGCCTGGCCGGGGCCGGACCTGCTGGCGTGCCTGACCTTTGCCTGGGTGCTGCGGCGGCCGGATTATGCGCCCGTGCTGCTGGTCGCGGCCGTGCTGCTGCTGGAAGACCTGCTGCTGATGCGCCCGCCCGGCCTGTGGACGGCGATCATCGTGCTTGCGGCGGAATTCCTGCGCCAGCGCGGGGCCCTTGCGCGCGAAATCAGCTTTGCGGTTGAATGGCTGATGGTGGCGGCGGTGATGGCGGCATCGCTTATGGCGTTCCGGCTGGTGCTGATGCTGACACTCCTGCCCCAGCCCAGCCTGGGGCAGGCGATGATTCAACTGATAGCCTCGATCCTTTGTTATCCTGTGGTTGTGGGCGCATCGCGCCTGGCCCTTGGCGTGCGCAAGCCCGCCACGGGCGAGATCGATGCCTATGGGAGGCGGCTGTGAGACGGACCGCACGGGATACCGAAGCCAACGCGCGCAAGGTCACGCGCCGGGCGCTGTTTCTGGGCGGGGCGCAGGTGGCCTTCATCGCCGTGCTGGGCGCAAGGATGCGCTACATGCAGGTGGAAGAGGCCGAAAGATACCGGCTTCTGGCCGAAGAAAACCGCATCAACATCCGGCTGATCCCGCCGACACGCGGCCTGATCCTTGACCGCCGCGGCCGGCTGATAGCCGGCAACGAGCAGAATTACCGCGTTGTGATCACGCGCGAAGAGACGGGCGATGTGGAAACCGTGCTGGCCAAGCTGGCCGAAGTGATCCCGCTGACCGCCGAGATGCTGGACCGTACCCGCAAGGAAATGGACCGGCGCAGCGCCTTTGTTCCCATCGTGGTCGCAGACTGGCTGCGCTGGGATGACCTGGCGGCGGTTGCGGTGAACGCGCCCGCCCTGCCCGGGGTGAACCCCGAGGTCGGCCTCAGCCGCCGCTATCCCCTTGTCGGTGATTTCGCCCATGTCGTGGGCTATGTCGGCCCGGTCAGTGACGCCGATCTGGCCGAACTGGAAGACCCCGATCCGCTGTTGCAGATCCCGAAATTCCAGATCGGAAAGATCGGGGTCGAACGCTGGATGGAGGCTGATCTGCGCGGCCGCTCGGGAACCAAAAGGATCGAGGTGAATTCGGTGGGCCGCGTCATGCGCGAACTGGACCGGCAGGACGGCGTTGCCGGGGCCGACATCCGGCTGACGATCGATGCTGATGTGCAGAATTTCGTGCAGGCCCGGCTGGGGGAAGAAAGCGCGGCCGCCGTGGTGATGGATGTGGCCAATGGCGATCTGATCGCCGTTGCCTCTGCCCCGTCGTTCGACCCGAACCTGTTCGTGCGCGGCATTTCGCAGACCGATTACAGCGCGCTGATCGGGAATGATCACCGCCCGCTGGCGAACAAATCGGTGCAGGGGGCCTATCCGCCGGGATCGACCTTCAAGATGGTCACCGCCCTTGCCGCGCTGGAGGCGGGGGCGATCACGGAACAGACCACGGTCCATTGCCCCGGCTTCCTGGAATTCGGCGGGCGCAGGTTCCACTGCTGGAAACATGGCGGGCATGGCACGGTTGCCCTGGAAGCGGCATTGAAGGGCAGTTGCGACGTTTACTTTTACGACATCGCCCAGCGCGCAGGCATCGACAGGATCGCCGAAATGGGGCGCAGGCTGGGCCTCGGTGTGCGCCACGACCTGCCGATGTCCGCCATCAGCGAAGGGGTCATGCCCGACAAGGCGTGGAAGCGCGACCGCCACAAGGCCGAATGGCGCATCGGCGACACGATCAACGCCTCGATCGGGCAGGGCTATGTTCTGACCTCGCCGCTGCAACTTGCGGTGATGACCGCGCGGATCGCCAGCGGCACTGCCGTGTCACCCCGCCTGGTGCGGGCCATCGGGGACAGGGAGGTGCCGGTGGGCACCATCCCGCCGCTGGGCATCGCCCCCCGGCACCTGCGCGCCGTCCAGGAGGCCATGGTCGCCGTGATGAACGCCCAGGGCGGCACCGCCTGGGCGTCGCGCATTGCGGATGAGGCGATGCTGTTCGCGGGCAAGACCGGAACCAGCCAGGTGCGCAACATCAGCGCCTCCGAACGGGCCAGCGGTGTGATCAAGAACGAACAATTGCCCTGGAACCGGCGCGACCACGCCCTGTTCGTGGGCTATGCCCCCGCAACCGCCCCGCGCTATGCGGTGTCGGTGGTGGTGGAGCATGGCGGGGGCGGGTCGGCCGTGGCCGCCCCGATTGCGCGGGACGCGATCCTGCGCGCGCTGAGCGACGGCCTTCCGCCGCTCAGCGCCTATCCGGCCAACCAGCGCACCACGATCGAAACCCAGCAGAAGAACATGAAGCTGCGCAAGCCGGAACCCGCCGCCGCGGAAAGCAGCCGGGCCTGAAAACGTCATGAGTTTCCTTGAATATCAGATCAAGACGGTCCCCGGCGGCATCCGCAAGATCCTGTACCTTAACTGGGGTCTGGTCCTGCTTTTGGTCGCGGTCGCCTCGATGGGCTTTCTGATGCTGTATTCCGTGGCCGGGGGCAGTCTTCAGCCCTGGGCGGAACCGCAGATGAAGCGGTTTGCGGCAGGTCTGGTGTTGATGTTCGCCATTGCCATGGTGCCGATCTGGTTCATCCGCAACATGGCGGGCGTGGCCTATGGCGTTTCGGTTCTGCTGCTGCTGGCGGTGGAATTCTTCGGCGAAGTCGGCATGGGCGCGCAGCGCTGGATCGATATCGGGCCGCTTCGGCTGCAACCGTCCGAACTGATGAAGATCACCCTCGTGATGATGCTGGCCGCCTATTACGACTGGCTCGACACCCGGAAAACCTCGCGTCCGCTGTGGGTTCTGATCCCTGTGGTGCTGATCGCGGTTCCGACGGCGCTGGTTCTGATCCAGCCGAACCTTGGCACGGCGCTGTTGCTGCTGATGGGCGGCGCGGCGGTGATGTTCGCAGCCGGTGTCAGCCTTTGGTATTTCGGCGCGGTTGCAGCCCTTGGCGCGGGGGCGATCGCCTCGCTGTTCACGCTGCGCGGCACGCCTTGGCAGTTCCTGCATGATTATCAGTACCGCCGCATCGACACCTTCCTTGACCCGACAACGGATCCGCTGGGCGCGGGATACAACATCATTCAGGCCCAGATCGCGCTGGGGTCCGGCGGCTGGTCGGGCAAGGGGTTCATGCAGGGCACGCAAAGCCGGCTGAACTTCCTGCCCGAAAAGCACACCGATTTCATCTTCACCACCCTTGCCGAAGAATTCGGCTTCATCGGGGCCTTCTCGTTGCTGCTGCTGTACGGGTTGATCATCTTCTTCTGCCTGGCCTCCGCCATTCAGTCGAAAGACCGCTTTTCGCAACTGCTGCTGATCGGAATCGGCTGCACCTTCTTCTTCTATCTGGCGGTGAACCTGTCGATGGTGATGGGCATGGCGCCGGTGGTGGGGGTGCCCCTGCCCTTCCTTTCTTATGGCGGATCGGTGATGCTTGTGCTGATGGTGGCCTTCGGCGTGGTTCAAAGCGCCCATGTCCACCGGCCGAGGTAGCGCCATGCCGATCACAGTCCTTTTCGCGGCAGGCCCCGCCCTGTGGGATGACTACCGCAGTGCCCTGACGGCGGCGCTGCGGGATGCGGGGCTTGACGCCGTGCTTACACAGGATGCGGCCCCCGAAACGGTGGATTACATCCTGTTCTCGCCCGGCGGCACGATCCGCGATTTCACGCCTTTCGTCCGCACCAGGGCGGTCCTTAACCTGTGGGCGGGGGTGGAAAGGATCACCGGCAATCCCACCCTGACCCAGCCCCTGTGCCGCATGGTTGACCCGGCGATGACGGCCAGCATGATGGAATGGGTGGTGGGCCATGTGCTGCGCCACCACCTGGGGATGGATGTGCATATCCTTGGTCAGGACGGCCACTGGCGCGGCGATGCCCCGCCCCCGCCGCTGGCCTGCGAACGGCCGGTCACGGTGCTGGGGCTGGGCGAGTTGGGCCAGGCGGTGGCGCGCGCGCTGACCGCGCTGGGCTTTGCGGTAACGGGGTGGAGCCGGACGGCGCGTGATGTGCCGGGGCTGCGCTGCCTGTCGGGGCCGGACGGGCTGACGGCGGCCCTGACCGACGCACAGGGCGTGGTCCTGCTGCTGCCCAGCACGCCCGGTACGGTCGATACGCTGAACGCGGCCCGTCTGGCACTGCTGGCACCGGGGGCCTTTGTCATCAATCCCGGACGCGGGCCGCTGATCGATGATGCGGCCCTGCTGGCCGCGCTGGATGCGGGGCAGGTCGGCCATGCCACGCTGGACGTGTTCCGCCAGGAACCGCTGCCGCCCGCGCACCCGTTCTGGCACCATCCCCGCGTCACCGTGACACCGCATATCGCGGCCAGCACCCGGCCGGGAACGGCATCGCGCGTGATCGCGGAAAACATCCGGCGCGGCGAGGCCGGGGAGCCGTTCCTGCATCTGGTGGATCGCGGGCGCGGGTACTGATACTCTTGCTTTGCCCGCAGGACGGTCGGGAATGGAACAGACGCTGCCGGCCGCGCCATCGGACACTGCGCCAAAACGAGGTGCGCCATGACCTATGCACGGGGTGTTCTGCTGGTGGTTCTGGCGGGGTTGCTGTGGTCCTTCATGGGCCTTGCGGTCCGCCATATCGAAACGGCGGGAACCTGGGCGATCCTGTTCTGGCGGTCGGCCGGGATGGTGCCGGTGCTGCTGGCCTTCATCGCCTGGCGGTCGGGCGGGCGTCCGCTGGAGCGGTTGCGCCGCGTCGGTGTTGCCGGTGTGCTGGGCGCGTCTGGACTGGTCTTTGCCTTTGCCGGCGCAATCTTTGCCCTGCAGGCGACCACGGTGGCCAATGCCGTGTTCCTGTTTGCCGCATCGCCCTTCATGGCGGCGCTGCTGGGCTGGATCATCCTGAGGGAACCGGTGCGGCCCGCCACCTGGGCCGCCATCGCCGTGGCAGGGGTGGGCATGTTCGTGATGGTGCGCGACGGCCTGGCGGGGGGCGAGACGGCGGGCAACCTTGCCGCCCTGCTGTCGGCCTTCGGTTTTGCCGCCTTCACGCTGACGCTGCGCTGGGGCAAGCTGGAAGACATGATGCCTGCCGTCGTGCTGGGCGGGCTGTTCTCGATGGCGGTGGCGGTGATTGCCCTTGGGGTCCGGGCCGAGGGTCTGGCCGTGCCGGCCAGGGACATCGTGATCTCGGTCGCGATGGGGGCTGGAATGCTGGCCACCGGCATGGCGCTTTACACGCTCGGCAGCCGGGTGGTGCCGGCGGCGGAACTGACGCTTCTGTCGATGGTCGAGGTGCTGCTGGCACCGGTCTGGGTCTGGCTTGCCCTGGGCGAAACGGCCAGCGCCGGAACCTTTCTGGGGGGCGGCATCCTGCTTGTGGCGATTGCGGGCAATGCCCTGTCGGGCCTGCGGCGCAGGCCGGTGGCCCCGCCGCTGACCTGACCCGATCCGGCCCGCCCTGAGCGTGAAACGACCTTGACAGGGCGCGGGCGGCGGTGAAGCGTGACGGGAAGTTGACAGGTACGGTTGCGGGCAGCGGGCCCGCTGCCCGCCGGGGGTGACAGACCGACAGCAGATCGCAGATTTTCATGACGCAGCGGGACGGTCGCCGACCGGCCCTGACCAGAAAACGGACCGGCGGCGCAGACCCCGGCACAGACAGCAACGGGAAAGGGGCACAACATGCCCGGCAACATGACTTTTGACGCCCTGAAAGAGGCCGTCGCGCGGGGCGAGATCGACACAGTCCTGGTCGGTGCGACCGATATGCAGGGCCGCCTGATGGGCAAGCGCTTTCACGCGCAGTTCTTCATCGACGGCGGGTTCGAGGAAACCCACTGCTGCAACTATCTGCTGGCCACCGACATGGAAATGAACACGGTGCAAGGCTACAAATCCACAAGCTGGGCTGCGGGCTATGGCGATTATGTCATGAAACCCGATCTGGCCACGCTGCGCCGCCTGCCCTGGCTGCCGGGCACCGCGCTGGTGCTGTGCGACCTTCTGGACCATCACACGCATCAGGCCGTGCCGCATTCCCCGCGCGCGATCCTGCAGCGCCAGGTGTCCCGTGCCCGCGCCATGGGGTTCGAGCCGGTGATGGCGACCGAGCTGGAATTCTACATTTTCGAAACCGCCTACGAATCGATCCGCGACAGCCTGCAAAAGTACGGATCGGTGCGCGACCTGCACCCGATCTCGACCTATAACGAGGATTACCACCTGTTCCAGACCACCAAGGAGGAAGAGGTGATGCGCGCCGTGCGCAACGGACTTTATGGCGCGGGCATCCCCGTGGAATGCTCCAAGGGCGAGGCCGAGGCCGGGCAGGAAGAGGTCAACGTCAGGTATTCCGACGCGCTGGATACGGCAGACAACCACAGCATCATCAAGACGGCGGTCAAGGAAATTGCCTGGTCCAAGGGCCGCTCGGTGACCTTCATGGCAAAATACGACCACCGCCGCGCCGGATCATCGGCGCATGTGCACCAGTCGCTGTGGACGAATGGCACCCCTGCGTTCCGCGATGCGGCGGACGCACATGGCATGTCGGCCACGATGAAGCATTTCCTTGCCGGGCAACTGGCCCATGCGCAGGCGATCACCGCCTTTCTTGCGCCTTACGTGAACAGCTACAAGCGTTTCTGCGTGGGCATGTTCGCGCCCACCAAGGCCGTGTGGTCCAATGACAACCGCACGGCAGGCTTCCGGGTCTGCGGCGAAGGCACGAAATCGGTCCGCATCGAATGCCGGATCGGCGGGGCCGATCTGAACCCTTACCTGGCGATGGCGGCCCTGCTGGCGGCGGGGCTTGACGGCATCGACAGGAAGATGGAACTGGAACCCGAGATGCGGGGCGACATGTATCAGGCTGGCGATGTGCGCGGAATTCCCAAGACCCTGCGCGAGGCGGCGGCACTGATGCACGGCTCTGCCATGCTGCGCGCGGCCTTTGGCGGGGACGTGATCGACCACTACCATCATGCGGCCCAGTGGGAGATTTCCGAGATGGACCGCGTGGTGACGGATTTCGAGGTCAGCCGCCTGCTGGAACGCGCCTGACACCTGACTGGCGCGGGCCGGCCTGCGCAAAACCGACGGGGAAAAGATGACGAAGACAATCCAACTGATCTCGCCGGTTGACGGGCAGGTCTATCTGGAACGGCCCGCGCTGACGCCGGATGCCGCCCGCGCCGCCGTGGCCCGCGCAAAGGCCGCCCAACCCGCCTGGGCCGCGCGCCCGCTGGAAGACCGCATCGCGCTGGTGAAGGCCGGGGTGGCCAAGCTGGCGGAAATGAAGGAGGTGCTGGTCGGGGAACTGGCCTGGCAGATGGGCCGCCCCACGCGCTACGGCGGCGAATTCGGCGGCGTCGCCGAACGTACCGATTACATGTCCGGGATCGCCGCGACGGCCCTGGCCCCGATGGTGGCCGAACACAGCGACCGGTTCGAACGGCGCATCACCCGCGAACCGGTGGGGGTGGTCTTCATCATCGCCCCGTGGAATTACCCCTATCTGACCACGATCAACACGCTGGCCCCCGCACTGATCGCCGGCAATACCGTGATGCTGAAACATGCAACCCAGACGCTGAAAGTGGGCGAACGCCTGGCCGAAGCCTTCCATGCGGCGGGCGTTCCGGCGGATGTGTTCCAGACCGTCGTGCTGGACCATGAAACGACCGAGGCGCTGATTGCCGCACGGGGCTTCGGCTTCATCAACTTCACCGGCTCGGTCGGCGGCGGGGCGGCGATTGAACGGGCGGCGGCAGGCACCTTTACCGGCCTTGGCCTGGAACTGGGTGGCAAGGACCCCGGTCTGGTCCTGCCCGATGCCGATCTTGATCTGGCGGTGGACGGGCTGATGGACGGGGCGATGTACAACGCGGGCCAGTGCTGCTGCGGGATCGAGCGCATCTATGTGCATGACAGCCTGTATGGTGATTTCGTTGAAAAGGCCGTCGCCTGGGTCGGCCAGCTTCGCCTTGGCAACCCCTTCGATGCCGCCACCACCCTTGGCCCCATGGCGAACCGCCGCTTTGCCGCCACCGTGCGCGCCCAGACGGCAGAAGCCATTGCGGCGGGGGCACAGGCGCTGATCGACCCAAAGGCCCATCCGGCGGATGATGCCGGGGCCTATCTGGCACCGCAGATCCTGGTGAATGTCGATCATTCCATGCGCGTGATGCGCGAGGAAAGCTTTGGCCCCGTCGTCGGCATCATGCCCTATCGCGATGACTCCGACGCCATCCGGCTGATGAACGATTCGCCCTATGGCCTGACCGCATCGATCTGGACGCAGGATGCCGGCCGCGCGGCGGCGATCGGGGCCGAGGTGGAAACCGGCACCGTCTTCATGAACCGCTGCGATTACCTGGACCCTGCGCTGACCTGGACCGGCGTGAAGGACACCGGGCGCGGCACCAGCCTGTCGCACCTGGGGTTCATGTCGGTGACCCGTGCGAAATCCTGGCATCTGAGGAAGGTGGCGAAATGAAGCTGCGCGGAAACTGGTCCTACCCGACACCGGTGAAATTCGGTGCGGGACGCATTTCGGAACTGGCCGATCACTGCAAGGCCGCAGGCCTGAAAAAGCCGCTTCTGGTCACCGACAGGGCGCTGGCCGCCCTGCCGATCACGGCGCAGGCGCTGGACATTCTGGAGGCCGGCGGTCTGGGCCGGGCGGTGTTCGCGGAGGTTGATCCGAACCCGGATGAGGGCAACATGGAGGCGGGCCTTGCGGCCTACCGCGCGGGCGGACACGACGGGGTGGTGTGCTTTGGCGGCGGATCGGCGCTGGACCTTGGCAAGATGATTGCGCTGATGGTGGGCCAGACCATTCCGGTCTGGGACCTTGAGGATGTGGGTGACTGGTGGACCCGCGCCGATGCCAGCAAGATTGCGCCCATCGTCGCGGTGCCGACCACGGCAGGCACCGGGTCCGAAGTGGGCCGCGCCGGGGTTCTGACCAATTCGAAGACCCACAGGAAGAAGATCATCTTCCACCCCAGACTGCTTCCCGCCGTCACCATCTGCGACCCCGAACTGACCGTGGGGATGCCGCGCTTCATCACCGCAGGCACCGGCATGGATGCCTTCGCCCATTGCCTGGAAGCCTATTCCAGCCCCTTCTACCACCCGATGTCGCAGGGCATCGCGCTGGAAGGCATGCGGCTGGTGCTGGAAAACCTGCCAAAGGTCTATGCCAACCCGCAGGACATGGACGCGCGCGCCCATATGATGAGCGCGGCCGCCATGGGGGCGGTCGCCTTCCAGAAGGGGCTGGGGGCGATCCATGCGCTGAGCCACCCCATCGGCGCGGTCTATGGCACGCATCATGGCACCACCAATGCCGTGGTGATGCCGATGGTGCTGGAGTTCAACCGCGCCGCCATCGAAGAGCGGATCGCACGGGCGGCGGCCTATCTTGGGATCGACGGCGGCTTCGCGGGCTTTCATGCCAGGGTGATGGACCTGCGCGCCCGGCTGGATATTCCGGCAAACCTGTCGGCCATGGGCGTGGAATCCGCCCGGCTGGACGAGCTGACAGACATGGCGCTGGAAGACCCGTCCTGCGGCGGCAACCCGGTTGCGATGACGCGCGCGAATACGCGCGCCCTGTTCGAGGCCTGCATGTGACGCAAAGCGCCGCCCCCTGCCCCGGCCGGACCGGGGCGCGCGCATGGACGCTGCGCCGATGACCGGACATGCCCGCTGCGACATCGCGGTGATCGGTGCCGGGGTCATCGGCCTGACGATTGCGCTGCGGCTGGCGCAGGACGGGCACGAGGTGGTGCTGCTGGACCCCGACATGCCGGGATCGGGGGCCTCTTACGGCAATGCCGGCACCATCGCCGATTACGCGGTGATGCCGGTGGGCACCCCGGCGGTGCTGCGCAACCTGCCCTCGCTGCTGTTCAACCGCAATTCGCCGCTGTCGATCCGGCGCGGCGCACTGGTGTCGCTGGCGCCCTGGCTTTTGCGCTTTGCCGCGCAATCCCTGCCCGCTGCCGCGGCGCGCAACGCGGCGGCGATTGCCGCGCTGTTGGCTTTGGCCAGACCGGCCTGGGAAGACCTGGCGGCCGGCATCGGCGCGCCGGAAAGTTTGCAGCGTCGCGGCTGCCTTTATCTGTACGGAACCAGGGCGGCTTACCGCGCCGCCGGGGCCGACATGGCGCAGCGCCGGGCGCTGGGAATTGCGGTGGACATGATCAGCCCGTCGGAAATCGCGGTGATGGAGCCGATGCTGCCGCCGCTGGACGGCGGGGCGGCGTTCTTTCCGCAGGCGGTCTTTCTGGACGACCCCGGGATGATGATGCTGATGCTGACCGGGGCGGTGCAGGCGGCAGGCGTGTGTCACTTGCCACGCGCCGCCGAGGTACTGGAGCGGGTGGTCAATGGCGTGGCCATTCACGCGCAGGGCACGCGGCTGCATGCGCGCCGCGTGGTGCTGGCCGCCGGCGCACACTCGCGCAGGCTGGCGCGGCAGGTGGGCGACAGGGTGCCTTTGGACACCGAACGCGGCTATCATGTGGAATGGGACATGGACCGGGCCCTGCTGTCGCGGCCCGCCTGTCCCGCCGCGCGCGGATTCTACCTGTGCCCGATGTCGGGGCGGCTGCGCGCGGCAGGCACGGTGGAACTGGGCGGGCTGAGCGCACCTGCGTCGCCGCACCGGATTGCGCAGATCATCAAGGGCGCGCGGGAGATTTTCCCGCAGCTTGGCGAGCCGGACCGCGACTGGATGGGATTTCGCCCGTCGATGCCCGACAGCCTGCCCGTGATCGGCCCGTCGCGCGCCGGGGCAGAGGTGATCCACGCCTTTGGCCACGGGCATATCGGCCTGACGCTGGCCCCGGTCACGGCGCGGATCGTGGCCGATCTGGTGGCGGGGCGGATGCCAGAGGTTGATCTGGCCCCCTGTCTGCCGTCGCGGTTCTGAATTCTGGTGCAGCGGGGGTTTCACACCCCGTCGCCAGTTGGTACCTGGACCAATGGCGCACCAACCGGCGACCCCCGTGGGATATTTGTGAACAGAAAATGTTAAGGGGAAAGGGATGGCAGGCACGGCGCTGGTGACGGGTTCGGCAGGCTTTATTGGCTATCACCTGTGCCGCAGGCTGCTGGCCGATGGCTGGGCGGTGACCGGGCTGGATGCGATGACGCCCTATTACGATGTCCGCCTGAAGGAGCGGCGGCACGCGATGCTGGCACAAAGCGAGGGGTTCCGCGCTGTGACCGGGCTGGTCGAGGAACCTGGCCGGATGGCGGCGCTGATGGATGGGGTGCGGCCCGATGCGGTCATTCATCTGGCGGCGCAGGCCGGGGTGCGGCATTCCATTGATGCACCGCGTGACTATGTGACGGCCAATCTGGCGGGCACCTTCGAGGTGCTGGAGGCGGCTCGGGCGCTGGTGCCGGGGCATCTGCTGATTGCCTCCACCTCTTCGGTTTACGGGGCGAATACGGCGATGCCCTATGCCGAAACGGACCGGGCCGATCACCAGATGTCGTTTTACGCCGCCACCAAGAAGGCGGGCGAAGGCATGGCCCATTCCTATGCGCATCTTTATGGCATCCCGACCACGGTGTTCCGCTTTTTCACCGTCTATGGCCCCTGGGGCCGCCCGGATATGGCCCTGTTCAAGTTCACCCGCGCGATCCTGGCGGGCCAGCCGATCGAGGTTTACAACCAGGGCGAGATGCTGCGCGACTTTACCTATGTCGATGATCTGATCGAGGGCATCGTGCGGCTGATCGCTGTGGTTCCGGGCACCGTGCCGGTGGGAGAGGCGGACAGCCTTTCGCCCGTGGCCCCCTGGCGGGTTGTCAACATCGGCAATGGTGCGCCGGTGCGCCTTGTGGACTTTGTCGAGGCAATCGAGGCAGCCCTGGGCGAAGGCGCGACCATGCGGATGATGCCGATGCAGCCGGGTGATGTGCCCGCGACCTGGGCCGATGCCACCCTGATCCGCGATCTTGCCGGCCCCCTGCCCCGGACGGACATCACCGAAGGCGTGCGCCGCTTTGTCGCCTGGTACCGCGAATTCTATCAGGTCTGACCGGACGGGTCCGCAACTGGGGTCCAGAGCACATCGTCAATGCGCGGGGCACCCGTCGCCAGCATCACCAGGCGGTCAAAGCCAAGGGCAATGCCGCTGGCCGGCGGCATCCGGGCAAGGGCCGCCAGAAAATCCTCGTCCAGCGGATAGCGTTCGCCGTAAAGGCGCTGTTTTTCGTCCATCTCCAGTGCAAAGCGGCGGCGCTGTTCGGCCGGGTCGGTCAATTCGCCAAAGCCGTTGGCAAGTTCCACCCCGCAGGCATAAAGCTCAAAGCGTTCTGCCAGGCGGGCATCTTCGGGCACCCGGCGCGCCAGGGCGGCTTCGGCCGCCGGATAACGGTCCAGAACGGTCATGCGCCCCTGGCCCAGACGGGGTTCCACCCGGTCCACCAGCACGCGCGACAGCATGTCGGACCAGGTGTCATCCGGCGCGGTGCGGATGCCCTGACGGCGCAGCGCGGCGGCCAGCGCCCCGGCATCGGTTGTGCCCGTTGCATCCATCGTCGCCAGCAGATCGATCCCCGCATGGCGCTGAAAGGCCTCTGCCACGCCAAGACGCTCCGGCTCCAGCGCCGGATCGCAGGTCCGGTCGCGGCAGCGCAAAAGGCCGCTGCCCGCCGCCTGAACCGCAAGGCGCAGAAGCAGGGCGCAATCCCCCATCAGCCGGTCATATGTGGCATGGGCGCGGTACCATTCCAGCATGGTGAATTCCGGGCTGTGCAGCGGCCCGCGTTCGCGGTTGCGCCACACATGGGCGAAGGCGAAGATCTGCATCTCGCCCGCCGCCAGCAGCTTTTTCATCGCGAATTCGGGCGAGGTGTGCAGGAACATCGGATGCGCCACGCCGTCATTGCCGGTGGCGGCGGTGGCAAAGCCGTGCAGATGCGCCTCGTTCCCCGGACTGACCTGAAGCGCGCAGGGATCGACCTCGACAAAGTCCTGGTCTGCGAACCAGGTGCGGATCGCGGCCTGAATGCGGTTGCGCGCCAGCAGCGCCGGGCGGCGGTCGGCGTGGCGGGCTGCGTCCCACCAGGGGGATGATCGGGGCGTTCGGGTCATGGCAGGATGGTCCGCTTTCGGCTGGAGATTCCTGCGCGGATGCGTTAGACGCGGCGCAAGGGCCTGCCGTGATTACGGCGCGGGCCAGCCAACCACAAGGAAGCTTTCGTGAAAGTCATCGCCTCAAGCCTGCGCAAGGGAAATGTCGTCGATCTGGACGGCAAGCTTTACGTCGTTCTGACGGCCGAGAATTTCCATCCCGGCAAGGGCACGCCCACCACCAGCATCGACATGCGCCGCATCTCGGACGGGGTGAAGGTTTCGGAACGCTGGCGCACTACGGAGATGGTGGAAAAAGCCTCGGTCGATGACCGCGACTATGATTTTCTGTATGAGGATGGCGAAGGTTTCCATTTCATGGAACCGAACAGCTTTGAGCAGATCACCGTGTCGCCCGATGTGGTGGGGGATGACAAGGTGTTCCTGACCGACGGGATCAAGGTGTCGCTCAAGACGTTCGAAGGGGTGGCGATTGCCATTGAATTGCCGCAGAAGGTGACCGTTGAGATCATCGAGACGGAACCGGTGGTCAAGGGACAGACCGCGTCTTCGTCCTACAAGCCGGCGATCTGTTCGAACGGCATCCGGGTGATGGTGCCGCCCCATATCGGCGCCGGAACCCGCGTGGTGATTTCGACCGAAGATCATTCCTATGTGGAACGGGCGAAGGGCTGATCTGCCCCGTCGCGGCCCTTTCCGGGACAGGGACCGCAGCGCTTCGCCCCGGCAGCGGCCCTGACGGGGGTAAGTGGCCTGCAGGCGGGCCCGGGGGCGGCCCTATCCGGTCCGGGCGGATCGCCCCTTACAGCATCCCCGGCACCACCTGATCGGGGGGGCGGTGGCCATCGGCGAAGGTCTTGATGTTGATGATCACCTTCTCGCCCATCTCCACCCGCCCTTCCAGCGTGGCCGATCCCATATGGGGCAGCAGGACCACGTTCGGCAGCTCGCGCAGGCGGGGGTTGACCTCGTGCCCATGCTCGAACACGTCCAGACCGGCCCCGGCGATATCCCCCGCCCGCAGGCCGCGTGTCAGCGCGTTTTCGTCAATCACCTCGCCGCGCGAGGTGTTGACGATCACCGCAGAAGGTTTCAGCAGCTTCAGCCGCCGCGCGTTCATCAGATGAAAGGTCGACGGGGTATGCGGGCAGTTGATGCTGAGGATATCCATCCGGCTGACCATCTGATCGAGGCTTTCCCAGTACGTCGCCTCGGTCTCGGCCTCGGTCTCGGGGCGCAGGCGCTTGCGGTTGTGATAATGAATCTGCATGCCGAAGGCACGCGCGCGGCGCGCCACCGCCTGCCCGATCCGGCCCATGCCCAGAATGCCCAGCCGCCGCCCGGCAAGGCGCCCGCCCAGATGCGCCATCGGCGACCAGCCCTGCCAGCTGCCCGCCTGCATTTCCGCCAGCCCTTCGGGAATGCGCCGCGTCACCGCAAGAATCAGCGCCAGCGCCATGTCGGCGGTATCATCGGTGACGACGCCGGGCGTGTTTGACACCAGGATGCCGCGCTGGCGCGCCGTGCCGACATCGATATGGTCGATGCCAGAGCCGTAGTTGGCGATCAGCTTCAGCTTGTCGCCGGCCTGTCCCAGAAGACCCGCATCGATGGTGTCGGTGATCGTTGGCACCAGCACATCGGCGCGCCGCATCGCGGCTGCAAGCTCTTGCCGGCTCATCCGCGTGTCGGGATCGCGCAACTCGACGTTGAACAGCTCTTTCATCCGGGTCTCCACGACATCCGGCAAGCGTCGCGTCACGACAACACTCAGGCGTGCTGCGGGCATGGAACCCCTCCCTGAAGCTTTCAAATCACGTCTTGCAGTGGCAAAGTGACGGGAAGCGGGGCAGGGCACAAGCCCCGGTCGAGGCAGGACGGAACAGCATGACCGGAACCGGATGGGCAGCCTTGGCTGCGGCGGCGTTATTGGCCTTGGCCATGCAGGCCAGGGGCGACGAACCCAAGGCCCCCGGCGGTGTCGAAGCGATGCCGGTTGCGGTGGCACCGGATGCGGTGCCCGGCGCGGTGCCCGGCGCGACAGCCCCCCCGCGCGACCCCAGCCGCGGCAGTGTCACCACCCTGCCGCTGCCGCGCTATGTCTCGCTCAAGACCAACGAGGGCAATGCCCGGCGCGGGCCGGGGCTGACACACCGCATCGACTGGGTGTTTACCCGGGCCGGGATGCCGTTGCGGATCACGGCGGAGTTTGAACACTGGCGGCGCGTCGAAGACGCCGACGGCGTCGGCGGCTGGGTGCATTACTCGCTGCTGTCGGGGGTGCGCACCGGGCTTGTCATGCTGGATATGGCAGAATTCCGGACCCTGCCCGACCCGGATGCGCCGGTTGCGTTTCAGGCCGAAGTGGGCGTGATCGGGCGGATCCTGCGGTGTGAACCGGGCTGGTGCCGGATGTCGGTCGACGGGCAGCGCGGATGGGTTCAAAGCGGCGCGCTCTGGGGCGTGGACAAGGACGAAGCCATCGAATGACCGCTGCGAGACGGTCGCACTTGCAGCACGCGGCACGGGTGGTCTAGGCCGGACGCAGTCACGATGCGGAGACCGGGCATGGCGATTCCCCCAACCACGCGGCTCAATCTTTCGGCGGCGGCCGCCTCGGTCACGGTCGCGGTCGTTCTGGTCCTGCTCAAGCTGTGGGCGCTGGGCGAAACGGGGGCGCTTTCGGTTGCCGCCTCGCTGGCCGATTCCGCGATGGACCTGATGGTTTCGGTCGGGGCCATGGCCGCTATCCTTTATGCGGCACGCCCGCCGGATGAGGATCACGCCTTCGGCCACACCTCGGCCGAGGACATCGCGGCGCTGGGCCAGGCGATCTTCGTTCTGATCTCGGCCAGCGTGATCACCGCTGCCGCCATCCTGCGTCTGGTGTCGCCGCAGCCGGACAGGCTGATGGCCGAAGGCCGGGGCATGGCGGTCATGGCGGTGTCTGTCGCGCTGACGCTGGCACTGGTGCTGTGGCAGGGCCGCGTGGCCCGGCGCACGGGCAACCGCGTGGTGCAGGCCGACCGGCTGCACTACCTTGGTGATCTTTTGCCGAACATCGGTGCCCTTCTGTCGCTCTGGGCTTCGGCACGCTACGGGCTGGATCAGATCGATTCTGTGGTGGCCCTCGGGGCGGCGGCGCTGCTGGCTTTGGGCGCAGTGCGCATCGGCAAGGCGGCCTTCGATGCGCTGATGGACCGCCGTGCGGACCCCGGACTGATCGAAGGCATCGCGCGCATCGCCGCCGGCTGGCCGGGCGTGCATGGCTATCACGATCTGAAGACCCGGACGGCGGGCAGCCGCGTGTTCGTCAACCTGCATATCGAACTGGACGGCGACCAGCCCCTGCGCCAGGCACATGACATCGGTGCCAGCCTGCGCCGCGCCATCCTGCAGGCCTATCCGCAGACCGATGTGATCATCCACAAGGACGTGGTGCGGCGCTGACCCGGCCCTGCCCGCATTTTCTGTTCACAAATATCCTCGGGGGGAACGGCCGCAGGCCGTGGGGGGCAGACAGCCCCCCCGCCCGGCCCGGCACAGGCGCCTTGCCGTCAGGCTTCGAACAGGTCCGGCTGCGGCCCGCTGCGGGGCGGCTCCAGCCCCAGATGCCGCCAGGCCCGCGCCGCGAGCATCCGCCCGCGCGGCGTGCGCTGCAACAGCCCCTGCTGCAACAGGAAGGGCTCGATCACCTCCTCGATCGCGTCGCGCGATTCCGACAGGGCGGCGGCAATCGTCTCGACCCCGGCGGGCCCGCCGCCGTAATGCTCTGCCAGCAGGGTCAGATAGCGCCGGTCAGCGCCATCCAGCCCCAGATGATCAACGCCAAGCCGGGTCAGCGCGCTGTCGGCAATCGCCCGCGTCAGCCGCCCGTCGCCCTCGACCAGCACGAAATCCACCACCCGCCGCAATAGCCGCCCGGCAATGCGCGGGGTGCCGCGCGCGCGTCTGGCAATTTCGCGGCAGCCCTCGGGATCGGCGGCAATCCCCAGCAGGCGCGCACCGCGCGTGACGATCTCGTGCAGCTCATCCTCGGTATAGAATTGCAGCCGGGTCGGGATGCCGAAACGGTCGCGCAGCGGGGTGGTCAGCAGCCCCAGCCGCGTCGTGGCCCCGACCAGCGTGAAGGGTTGCAGATCAATCCGCACCGTGCGCGCCGCCGGACCTTCGCCGATCACCAGATCCAGCGCGAAGTCTTCCATCGCGGGATAAAGCACTTCTTCCACAATCGGCGACAGGCGGTGAATCTCGTCGATGAACAGCACATCGCGCGGTTCCAGATTGGTCAGGATTGCGGCCAGATCGCCCGCCCTGGCCAGAACCGGCCCCGATGTCATCCGGAACCCGACGCCAAGCTCGCGCGCCATGATCTGTGCCAGCGTCGTCTTTCCCAGCCCCGGGGGGCCGTGAAACAGGGCATGATCCATCGCCTCGCCCCGCATCCGGGCGCTGTCGATGAAGACGCGCAGGTTCGCCCGCGCCTCGGCCTGGCCGATGAACTCTTCCAGCACCTGGGGTCGCAGGGCGCGGTCTGAATCCTCGGGCAAGGGTGCCGGGCGCAGGGCGGGGTCTGGATGTGGGATCGGGGTCATGGCGGAACATTCCCTGAACTTTCACCGCGATGCAAGGCCCGGCGTGACGGGTGCGGCCAGCACCCGATGCCGCTGCGATGCCCCGACCTTTGCGGTGGCGCGCCCGCGTCGCCCCCTGCGGGCGGCGCAGGCAGCCCCCCTCAGGCTTTCGGGGCCAGCCGCCGCAGCGCCATCCGGATCAGCGCCGGCGTATCGGCCTCGGGCGCGTCCGCGGCCGCCAAAGCCACCGCCTGTGCGGCATCCCCCGGTGAATAACCCAGGTTGGCCAGGGCCGAAAGGGCGTCGGCGGCAAATCCGGCGCGGCTCTGCGCCGCCGAAGGGGCCGTCGGTTTCCGGTCAGCGGCCGCTGCGGGCACCGGATCGGGGTCCGGCACATCGCCCAGCGCAGCAGAAGACAGCGCCACCCCCTGCGCCATCACCGACGGGGCCTTGGCCTTCAGTTCCAGCACCACGCGCTGGGCCAGCTTCGGCCCGATGCCGGGCGCGGCCTGGATCGCACGCGCATCGCCCAGCGTGATCGCCCGCGCAACACCTTCGGGGCCAAGCGCCCCCAGAATCGACAGGCCCGCCTTCGCGCCGATGCCCTGCACCGTGGTCAGCAGCCGGTGCCATTCCTTTTCCAGCAGGGTGGCAAAGCCGAAGAGCTGCAACAGGTCTTCGCGCACCACCAGTTCGGTATAAAGCGCCACCGCCCCGCCCGGCCCCGGCAGGGCCGCAAGGGTGCGGTCCGAGACATAAACGATGTAGCCGACCCCGCGCACATCGATCAGCACATGATCCTGCGCGCGGTAATCCAGCCGCCCCGACAGCCGCCCGATCATCGGGCTGCCCCGGCAGGGCGGGCGGCCCGGTCGACTGCGGCCATGAAGCGGCCCGCCGATTGCAGGTGATGGGCGTGGCAGATCGCAACCGCCAGCGCATCGGCGGCATCCGGGCCGGTGATCGTCACTCCGGGCAGATGCAGGCGCACCATATGTTCGACCTGCACCTTGGCGGCATGTCCCACGCCGACCACCGTCTTTTTCACGGCATTGGGCGCATATTCCCCCACCGTCAGGCCGAACTGCGCCGGCACCAGCAGGGCAATGGCCCGCGCCTGGCCCAGCTTCAGCGTGGCCACGGCATCCTTGTTGACAAAGGTGTGCTCGACGGCGGCGGCCTGCGGCGCAAAGCGCTGCACGATGTCAGTCAGCTGGACGTGCAGGGTCAACAGCCGGTCGGCCAGATCGCCCGTATCGGAATGGCAGATGCCATTGGCCACATGCGACAGGCGCGCGCCTGCCACGTCGATCAGCCCCCAGCCCAGGTTTCGCAACCCCGGATCAATGCCCAGAACCCTCATGCTGTTGTCTGCCGCCCTTTCGGTTTTCTTGCCGGTTAGCACGAATGGGGAACATCAGCCAGCCGCTTTGTCACCGGCTGTCACGGCCGATGCTGCAACTGCAAATCGCGACAGGTTGGCGCGCGAAACCGACACGTCGCTGTCAGGTCCCTTGAAACAATGACAAAATCATGAAGAAAGCCATGCACGCCGCGCATGGGCGACATGTTTTGACCCCGGCTTGCTTTGCACCTGCAGCACAGCTACATCGCCGGGCAAGGGCGAAGAACGCCCGCAAATCAGGCAATCTGTAAAGGATCATTGATCATGTCCGCCTTTGAAACCACCCGTCCGGCACCGTTCGGTGCGACCGCGACCTACCACTTCATCCGGTTTGTCAGCCATCTGCCGGGGACGCTGAAAGGCTGGAACGACGCCCGCGTCACGCGCAAGGCGCTTTCGGCCCTGTCTGACCGCGAACTGGATGACATCGGCCTGTGCCGGGGCGATATCGACCGCATCGGCTGAGCTTGCAGAAAGCGTGCGCCCCGCCGGGGCGTATTGCCGGACGCTGGCCGCATCCCAAAAGGGACGCGGCCCTCTGCCTTTGGGCAGTACCCGTCAGCCGCGCTGCAGAACCAGCGTTGACCATTCGCCGATGTCCTCGCGCTGGCGCAGTGTGAAGCCCGCCGCGACATAGGCGGCCTGCACGGCTTCGGCCTGCACCACCAGCAGCCCGGACAGAACGGCAAGCCCGCCCCCGGCGATATGGGCGGCCATCGCCGGGGCAAGTTCGATCAGCGGGCCTTTCAGGATATTGGCGAAGACCAGATCCAAGGGGGCCGCAGCGGCCAGACGCGGATGCCCGAAACCGGCGGCCTCCAGGCAGTCGATGCGGTCGGCCAGCCCGTTGATCTGCGCATTGGCCCGCGCGACATCGACCGCGACCGCGTCTATGTCCGAGGCGATGACCCGACCGGGATAGACCCGCGCGGCGGCCATCGCCAGCACGGCGGTGCCACAGCCGATATCGGCCACGGACCGTGCGACGAACCCTTCGTCCACCAGCCGGTCAAGCGCCCGCAGACAGCCCAGTGTCGTGCCGTGGTGCCCGGTGCCAAAGGCCACCGTCGCTTCGATCAGCAGGGCAATCCGCCCCTTGGGCACCTTGTCGGCGTCATGGCTGCCATAGACAAAGAACCGCCCCGCCTCAACCGGGGTCAGTTCGCGGCGCACCTTTGCGACCCAGTCGGTTTCCGGCAGTTCGGACAGCGCAAAGGGCTGCGCGTTGAACGCCAGCGCCAGCAGCGTCAGGGCGATGTCATCGGGCGCTTCCAGAAAATAGCCGCCGACCTCCCACAGGCCCGAGCCGTCCTCGATCTCGAACACGCCCACCCCGGCGGGGGGCGGCGTCAGGCCTTCCATGGCCGCGGCCAGGGCTTCGGCGGCGTCCTGCCCCGCCAGGGTGGTCAGCGCGGTATGGGTGGGCATGGGCCGATCCTTCCTTGGGTCGGGGCGGCGATAGCCTGCGCAAGACGGCGGCGTCAAGCGCCGGGCCGGACGGTTGCGGCGGGTATCGATCTGCCAAGGGCCCACACTTGCGCCGGACGCGGGCGGGTTGTAGCCCCCTTGTGACAGTTTCATGACAACGGGCAGCCGCGTGAGCATCGGTATCCTTCTGGCCGTTCTGGCCGCCGCTTTCCTGCACGCGCTGTGGAACGCCCTGATCAAGGTCGGCACCTCCAAGGTGGGCGGAATGGTGATCCTGTCGCTGGGAGAGGTGCCGATCGGGCTGGCCATTGCCGCCACACGCCCGCTGCCGGACCCCGGGGTCTGGCCCTGGGTGCTGGCCGCCGGGTGCTGCCACTTCTGCTACAAGTTCTTTCTGACCTATGCCTATGACCGGGGCGATCTGAGCCGGGTCTACCCGATCGCGCGGGGGGCCGCCCCGATGATCGTGGCGCTGGTCGGGGCGGTGGTTCTGGCCGATCAGGTCACGGGCTGGGAATATGCGGGCATCCTGGTGCTGGGCGGCGGCATCGCCCTGATGGCGCGCGGCGTGTTTTCAGATGGCGAGGAACGCCGGATGCTGCCCTTCGCGCTTGGCTCGGCGCTGGCCACGGCCAGCTACACGATGATCGACGGTCTTGGTGCCCGCGTCTCGGGCGATGCCGTGGCCTATGTTGCCTGGGTCTTTGTGGCGGACGGGCTGTTCTTTTCCACCGGCATGATCGCGATGCGCGGCTGGGCCGTGGTGCCGCGCGGCGCGCGGGCCTGGATGACCGGGCTGTTCGCCGCCGCCGCATCCTATGGGGCCTATGCGATTTCGATCTGGGCCATGACCGTTGCCCCCATCGCCCTGGTGGCGGCGCTGCGCGAAACCTCGATCCTGTTTGCCGTCCTGATCGGCTGGCTGGCCTTTGGCGAACGGATGACGGGCGGCAAGGCGCTGGCAGCGCTGACCATCGTGGCCGGGGTTATGCTGACGCGGCTTTGACGCTGGGGCTCAGTCAACCCGATCCATCAAAGACGGCAGCGGGGCCAACATTAGCCCTGAAGCCGCCACATGCATCGCAAAATGCGCGCGGAAATATGGGTAGGTGGTGAATCGTGCCAGCTTCTTGAAGTAGAGTTCCACATAGTCCTCCGGCGCATCTTTCAGACCGCTGTAGGCCACCATATACTCGGTTGACAGCTTCATCGCCTTCGTTCGCCCGGCCCGAACCTCGGCAGTCCAAAGGTAGCTGCCTACGGCGATGCCCCGCTCCGACATGAAAGAGTGCCCGGACGGAGTTCCGGCGTAGGACTGCTTCAGCTCCGTCCCATGTCCGAGTTCCAAGGCCATGAAGCTCATGACCTTGGCGCTGTAAGCGCTGTTCACGAGGCGAACCTCGCGCAGGCTGGCGCTGCGGGCAACACTCTCATACGTTGCAGCGTCGAAGCCCTCGCTGGAGGGGTTGAAATCGCTGGTGCGTGCCGCAACGTCCTTCGTCATGCCACAATCTTCTCCGGGAACTTGTTGATGTTGGCCGTCAAGTCCGTCCAAGGGCTCCTGTCGTTGTCATAGGCAACGGCAAGGTGCTGCAGGACTTGACGGTCCTTGCCCTTCGCTCTCGCCTTCAAATCACGCAGATCGTAAAGGGAGACAAACTCGAAGTCCTCACCCAGCGCATGGGCGATCCGACCAAGCACTTGCAGGGTCAGGTTCCGACCGTGCGCGGACAGATACTGCGAGACACGGGCAGGAGAAACGCCCATCCTCTCGGCGAGTTCCTTCTGCGTCACGCCACCCCGCACCATCGCCTTCTGCAAAGCGAGTTGAACCGACACGGCCAGACCACCAGCAACCAGGTCAATGCGCTCGGTTTCGTCCATCGGCCCCAGAATGTCCCAGTCAGCGTTCATGGTATTCTCCCAAAATCCTGGCAACCCGTTTGAGTTGCGCTTGGTCTGCCTTGTTCTGTTTCTTCACTGCGCCCTCGGGACACAGAAAAACTGACTGGCCCTTGATCCGCACAATGCCACCGTAGATGCGGAGCTGGTTAGACTTCGCTGCGTACACCGCCATCTCCGCCATACCCGGCCTTCCAGCGGGAAACCGCCCCTCATAGACGAACAAGGTACTGTTGCTCAGGTCCCTAAAGCCGTTGCGGCCGAGGTTCCCAAGTGTCATCACCACCTTATCCACATGCTGTCTGTTTGCTCCACGTCGCTCTGCCTGCAGAAAGTCGACCACCGTTTGAGAAACCCACATGTGCAGTTCGTCCGTCTCATGGGGTTTCCCGAGTGGTGTGTAACCCTCAATCTGCATCAGCAGTTCCACACATGAGTTAAGATAAGCCTTAACTTGCCTGCCAAGTAAAGTGGCAATCTGTTGAGGAAAGGTCAAGGTGCCGCGCGGTTGCAGGCCAACGGTCCTTTACGAATGCAACCAGCCCATCATGGTACCGCCAAACACTGACCGATGCGCCGGGTGCGGCAAAGTCATCAGCCAAAGCAGCCTCTACTGCCTACAGAAAGCTCTGCGGATCGATGTCGATGGCCAGACGCACATTGGCAGGCAGCTTTATCTGCGCCACCCAGTCTGCCAGGGCCTGCTGCAGGGGTGCGGTCTTGTCGGCCTTGACCAGCAGCCGCACGCGGTGGCGCCCGCGCACCCGCGCAATCGGTGCCGGGGCCGGGCCGAAAACCTGCGCCCCGATCCGGCGCAGCGGCGCGTCACGCCGCGCCAGCTCGTTGCCGATGTCGAAGATCCGGGTCACATCGGGCGACGACAGGATGATCCCGGCCATGCGCCCGTAGGGGGGCACGCCCGCCGCCCGGCGCCCGTCGGCCTCGGCGCGCCAGAACGCCTCTTCATCGCCGGCCAGAATGGCCCGGATCACCGGATGTCCGGGCTGGAAACTTTGCAGCAGCGCAACACCCTTGCGCCCGGCGCGCCCGGCCCGGCCCGCCACCTGGTGCATCAACTGAAAGGTGCGTTCCGCCGCGCGCAGGTCAGACCCCTGCAGGCCAAGGTCGGCATCGATCACGCCCACCAGCGTCAGCAGCGGAAAGTTATGCCCCTTGGCCACGATCTGGGTGCCGATGATGATGTCGGCCCCGCCCGCCGCGATCAGCCCGATCTGATCCTTCAGGGCGCGCGCCGATCCGAACAGGTCAGATGACAGCACCGCAACCCGCGCCTCGGGGAAGCGGGCCGCCACCTCTTCCGCCATGCGTTCCACGCCGGGGCCGACCGGGGCCATGCGGCCTTCGGCCCGGCAGGCGGGGCAGGCCAGCGGAACGGGTTTCGTGGCCCCGCACTGGTGGCAGACCAGCCGCCTGAGAAAGCGGTGTTCCACCATGCGCGCATCGCAGTCATCGCAGCCCACCTGATGCCCGCAGGCCCGGCACAGCGTGACCGGCGCATAGCCGCGCCGGTTCAGAAACAGCAGCGCCTGTTCCCCGCGCGCAAGGCCGGCCGTCACCGCCGCCGCCAGCGTGTCGGAAATCCAGCGGTCCGGGGGCAGCTTTTCGCTGCGCATGTCGATGGCCCGTATCTCGGGCAACTCTGCGGACCCGAAGCGGGCGCACAGATCAAGGCGCGCATATTTCCCCGCTTCGGCATTGGCCCAGCTTTCCAGGCTGGGCGTGGCCGAGGCCAGCACCACCGGTGCGCCACAGATCGCCGCGCGCAGCACCGCCATGTCGCGGGCGTGGTACAGAACGCCCTCTTCCTGCTTGTAGCTGGGATCGTGTTCCTCATCGACCACGATCAGCCCCAACTGCTGAAACGGCAGGAACAGCGCCGAGCGCGCCCCCACCACAAGCTGCGCCTGCCCTGTGGCCAGCATCCGCCAGACCCGGCGGCGTTCGGTGACGGTCACGCCGGAATGCCATTCGGCGGGCCGCGCGCCGAAACGCGCCTCGACCCGCGTCAGGAAATCCGCCGTCAAGGCGATTTCCGGCAGCAGGACCAATGCCTGCCGCCCCGCCCGCAGGCATTCGGCCACCGCCTCCAGATAGACTTCGGTCTTGCCCGACCCGGTGACACCCTTCAGCAGCGTGGTGGAATAACCGCCCAGCGCCACGGCGGCGATCAGGGCATCGGCCGCCGCCACCTGATCCCCGGCCAGCGTCACGCCCGGCAGGTCGGGATGAAGCCGGGGATAGGGCAGGTCGCGCGGCGCGTCTTCCTCCAGCACCGCCCCGGCCTTGACCAGCCCCTTGATGACAGATGCCGTCACCCCGGCCTGCGCGGCCAGCTCGCCCAGCGTCACCGCCGCGCCGCCGAACCCGCCCAGCGCGGCCATGACGCGGCCCCGCGCCTCTGTCATCCGCTCGGGCAGGTCAGGACCGGGGCGCAGCACGCGCCGCAGTGCGGGCGGCTCACCCAGACCGGGCGCGCGCGTGGCCAGCCGCAGCATCGCAGGCAGCGGCGTCAGCGTATAGTCAGAGGCGCGGCTCAGGAACTGGCGCAGCTCTTCGCGCATCGGGGCGGCATCCATCACCCGCAGGACCGACCGCAGCTTCGATGCGTCGATCCCGCCCGCGCCCGGCCCCCAGACCACGCCCAGTACCCGGCGCGGCCCCAGCGGCACCTCGACGAAATCGCCCGTGCCGCAGCCGCCGCCGGGTGCGCGGTAATCCAGAAGGCCCGCCATCCCGCCCAGCGGTTCGGTCGTTACCACGCCAACGCGCGCGCCTTCGCAAAAGACTTGATCCGCCACGGGACATGCCAACCTTTCGCCAGCCTTCGTCTTGCGCTAATACGGGGCCGCACCCCCCGCAACCCCGATCAGGATCAAGGACCAAAGCCCGATGAAATTCTTTGTGGATACCGCCGATGTACAGGCCATTGCCGAACTGAACGATCTTGGCATGGTGGACGGTGTCACCACCAACCCGTCGCTGATCCTGAAATCGGGACGCGACATCCTGGAAGTCACCCGGGAAATCTGCGCGCTGGTCAGCGGCCCCGTATCGGCGGAAGTCGTGGCCCTGAAAGCCCCCGAGATGATCGCCGAGGGCCGCAAGCTGGCAGACATCGCGCCGAACATCGCGGTCAAGGTGCCGCTGACCTGGGACGGGCTGAAGACCTGCAAGGTTCTGTCCAAGGACGGGATCAAGGTCAATGTCACGCTGTGCTTTTCGGCCAACCAGGCGCTGATTGCGGCCAAGGCCGGGGCCACCTTCATCAGCCCCTTCATCGGGCGGCTGGATGACATCAACATGGACGGGCTGGAATTGATCAGCGACATCCGCCTTATCTACGACAACTACGATTACCCGACAGAAATCCTTGCGGCATCGGTCCGCACGGCGAACCACGTCTCGCAATGTGCCCTGATCGGGGCCGATGTCGTGACCGCACCGCCAGCCGTCATCAAGGCGCTGGCAAGCCACCCGCTGACCGACAAGGGGCTGGAACAGTTCATGGCGGATTGGGCAAAGACCGGGCAGAGGATTCTTTGACCGGCTCCGGGCGGCTGCGCAGCCCGGCACCGGGGCGCGACCGCCGCCGGGAGTCGGCAGAAACGGGATGTGACATCATGTGTGATGACGCCAGACCGGACCCCGAGCCCCCTGTCAGCGCCGGGGACCGCAGCATGATCGCGCAGGACCTGCGCGACATCATTCTTTCCTCGCCGGAGGCGGTCCTGCAGGATCACGCCGTGATGGCAGCCCTGGTCGCGGCCAGCGACCGGGCCATGGGATCGAACGTCGTGGACCTGCGCGGCATGGCGATGGACCGGATGGAAGCCCGGCTGGGCCGGCTGGAGGATACGCACCGTTCGGTCATCGCGGCGGTCTATGAAAACCTGGCCGGCACCAATCAGGTGCATCGCGCAACGCTGCAACTGCTGACCCCCGGTACCTTCGAGGCCTTCCTGCGGACGCTGGGCAGCGACGTGGCGCAAACCCTGCGCGTGGACTGCGCGCGGCTGGTGCTGGAAAGCCGTCAGACCCCCCAGGACCCGGCCCTGCAGCGGCCCGGATCAACGCTGTGCGTGACCGCGCCCGGCTTTGTCGCCGCCTATCTTGGAACCGGCACCGGGGCACCGCCGCGACCGGTGACCCTGCGCCAGAGGCCCGCCGGTTCCGACCTGCCTTATGGCGCGCAGGCCGACGCGATCCTGTCCGAGGCGCTGCTGCGGCTTGACTTTGGCGAAGGCCGCCTGCCCGGCCTTCTGGCCCTGGGCGCGGGCGACCCCTACCGCTTCAGGGCGGCGCAGGGCACCGACCTGCTGGGCTTCTTCGGCGGCGTGGTCGAGCGGGCGATGCGCCGCTGGCTGCCATGACCGGCGGCGGCCTGACGGCGGCCAGCCCCGGCCAGCGGGCGGCGCTGGCGCAGTGGCTGACGCATATCCGGGCGCTGGACGGGGCTGCGGCCCGTACCGTTACCGCCTATGGCGCCGATGTGGCGCGCTATATGGATTTTCTGGCCCGCCACCACGGCGCGGCCGCGGGAACCGGGGCCTTGCTGACCGTACCGCAGGCCGATCTGCGCGCCTGGATGGCCCATGAGCGGGCGCGCGGCCTTGGGCCGCGGTCGCTGGCGCGGGCGCTGTCGGCTGTCAAGGGATTCACGGGCTGGCTGGCAGAGCGTGAGGGCATTGATGCCACAGCGGTCCTGTCGGCGCGCGGGCCGAAATACCGCCGGTCCCTGCCCCGCCCGCTGTCCGAGGACGGCGCGCGCGACATGATCAGCCGCGTGGAAACCCAGGCCCGCGAAGACTGGATCGCGGCCCGCGATGCCGCCGTCGTCACGCTGCTTTATGGCTGTGGCCTGCGCATTTCCGAAGCCACCGGGCTGACCGGTGCCGCAAGCCCGCTGCCCGAGGTGCTGCGCATCACCGGCAAGGGCGGCAAGACGCGGCTGGTCCCGGTCATTCCGGCGGCCCGCGCTGCTGTTGCCCGCTATGCCGCGCTGGTTCCCTTTGATCTTGCCCCGGCCGGGCCTTTGTTTCGCGGTGCGCGCGGCGGGGCGCTGAACCCGCGCCTGATTGCCAGGGCGATGGAATCGGCCCGGCTGCAGCTGGGCCTTCCGGCCACGGCCACCCCCCATGCGATGCGCCATTCCTTCGCGACGCATCTGCTGTCGGCGGGCGGCGATCTGCGCACGATCCAGCAATTGCTTGGCCACGCCTCGCTGTCCACGACCCAGGCCTACACGGCTGTGGATGCGGCGCGGATCATGGAAGTGTATGAAAAGGCCCATCCCCGTGCCTGACCCATTGCGGTGGAGGCACAATTCAGTATGACGGACACATGACACGCAGGCTTAACGCCCTTTCGGTTCACCTTCTCACCGCCACGGGCGCGGTGCTGTCGATGCTGGCGATGCTGGCGGCGGTGGATGGCAAGTGGAGCCTGATGTTCCTGTGGCTGGTCGTGGCGCTGGTGGTGGACGGCATCGACGGCCCCCTGGCCCGCCGCTATGACGTGAAATCCAACTGGCCGACCTATGACGGCGTGCTGATGGACCTGATTGTCGACTATCTGACCTATGTGTTCATCCCGGCCTTCGCACTGTTCAAATCGGGCCTGCTGACCGGCTGGACAGGCTGGCTGGCGATCATTGCCATTGTCTATGGCAGCGTGGTCTATTTCGCCGATACGCGGATGAAGACCAGGGATTACTGCTTTGCCGGCTTTCCGGCCTGCTGGAACATGGTCGTGCTGGTGATGTTCGCGCTGAAACCCGGCGAATGGACGATCCTGCTGATCGTCATTGCGCTCACCGTTGCGATGTTCACCAACCTGAAATTCATCCACCCCGTCCGCACCGACCGCTGGCGCCTGCTGTCGCTGCCGATGGCCCTGGCCTGGACCTTTTTTGCCGGATGGGCCGCCTGGGTGGATTTCGATCCGCAAAGCTGGGCGCATTGGGGGCTGGTGATCACTTCGGTCTATCTCTGCACGGCGGGGATTGCCCAGCAGATCGTGCCGGCCTGGGTGCAGGGCGCAAAGCGCTTGCCCTGACAGGATGATCCGGCTTAGCTGCCGGTGCCTGCGCTGCGGGCGAATCCTGGTGACCGGGCCCCTCTGGTGAAAGTATCGCGGCGCTTTCACGATGTCGGCACTGAACGAAGCCTGCCGTCAGATGCACAGCCCATGACCCGATCTGCCAGCCCGATCCCGACCAAGGCGTCATGCCGTTCCACAGCCGCCGGGTGGCTGTGATGCAAGGCACAGTGGACAGACCCACCCTTGGCTATTTCAGATGGGCCTTCATCGTGACGGGCCTTGGTCTGCTTCTTGGCCTTGTCCTTGGCTGGCAGACGACCGGCACCCTGTCGGGCACGGCAACGGTGTTCTTCATCGTGGCGGTGCTGGCGGTGCTGGAGATTTCGCTGTCTTTCGACAATGCCATCGTTAACGCGAACAAGCTGAAGGACATGACCCCGGAATGGCAGCACCGGTTCCTGACCTGGGGCATCCTGATCGCGGTCTTCGGGATGCGGATCATCTTTCCGTTGCTGATCGTGGTGATTGCGGCCAAAATCGGCCCCATTGACGCCATGATCCTGGCCGCGGCCCGGCCCGAGGATTATGCAGCGATCATGCATGATGCCCACCTGCCCATCGCGGCCTTTGGCGGCACCTTCCTGATGATGGTGGGGCTGAGCTACTTCTTCGACCAGGAAAAGGATGTGCATTGGGTCAGGTGGCTGGAAATCCGCATGGCGCGGTTTGCCACGATCCGGGGCATCGAAGTGGCCTTCGTGCTGGCGCTGATCCTGGTGTTTTCGCGCCTGCTGGACCCGGACAAGGCCGAGGTCTTTTTCCGCGCGGCGATCTACGGGCTGCTGACCTTTCTGCTGGTCGAGGTGCTGGGCGGGCTTCTGGATGCCTCGCAGAAGGCGCTGGAGGCGGCGGCCAAGGGCGGGCTGGGCGCGTTCCTGTATCTGGAGGTGCTGGATGCCAGCTTCAGCTTCGACGGGGTGATCGGGGCCTTTGCCCTGTCGCAGAACCTGTTCATCATCGCCATCGGCCTGGGCATCGGGGCGATGTATGTGCGGTCGATGACGATCATGCTGGTCGAAAAGGGCACGCTGGCGCAGTACCGCTATCTGGAACACGGGGCGTTTTATGCGATCCTGATCCTGTCGGTCATCATGTATGCCCAGGCCATCATCCACATCCCCGAGGTGCTGACCGGGCTGGGCGGTGCCGCGCTGATCGGGGTCTCGCTGTGGTCATCGGTCCGCTGGAACCGGGCGAACGCCTGAAAGGGGCCGGGGGCGCTTGCAGCAAGATGCGCAACCGGCGTCTGATCCTGCCGGATCGCGTCGGCGAACCGGGGTCTGCCGATGGTCGGGGACTGCCGAATTGGCTGCTGAGGGATACAAGGTTGCCAAGGGCGCGGCAGCCTTGATCGGCGTGATCCTGACCGACACGCAATGGGCGATCATTGCCCCGCGCTGCCCTGGCCGGGACCTTGATGCCGGGATGAAATGGAAGGTCCGGCACGGGTGGCGGGCAGGCCAGGCCCGGACATTGGCGCGCCTGTGGCTGCGGCAGTTGTCCGGGACCCCGTCGAATGGCTTTCCCGGCAGGGGTGTCGCGCGCGATCCGGATCAGGACGTGGAGGAACTCCTGTAGGCGGGGGCAGGCCATGTTGCGGGCGCTGACCTTGCCGGTCAGAAGATTGAGCGCGGCAAAAAGCGTCGTGGTGCCGTGGCGCTTGTGGCTGTGGGCCATGGCCGGGCCGCGTCCCGTCTTCAGGGGGTGAGGAGGATCGTGGCCCGAGGGGGGCCGCGTAAGCCGACGAACGGCTGGGTGCGGTCAAGGGCCTGTATCTGCGCCTTTTCATCGACCGGCAGGATCACCGCATGGGCGGCAGGTGCCACAGGAAGACCGGCCACATCCCGCAGCCTGCCGACAAAAGCCTGACCGTTCGGCAGCTTGCACCGCCGATATGATCACCCCAGGTCAGGCGCGATCCGCCGGCGTCACGCTGACCGGAATTCCTTTGCGCATCCCCCTTGATCGCGCAGACAACAAATCGGGGGACTCCGCTTTTGGCTTCTTTTGTTGCGGTCACTCCACCAGGCACTCCGGACTTCGCCGCAAGCCCCCCGGCCGCCTACAGCGACTGGTCCAGCAATTCCCTGTCCCAGGCCAGCGATGCTTCCGCCACCCGGATCAGCCGGGCCCAGACGGCGGCAAAGGCCGTGGCATCGGACCGGTCCATGCAGATGCGCGCCTCGGCGGCGATCAGACCCAGGCTGATCATGCCCAGATGATCGGCCATCCGCTGCAACCGCCGCAGCCCCCGGCCCAGATCGCCAAGCTCGCGCCGCCGCACCTGTTCCACCAGACCGGCAAGGGTCAGGGCCAACTCGCCCAGGGCGCGCGAAACCACCTGTTCCGCGCCGCCGGGGCCCAGATTGCGATAGATCGATGCGATCGGCTCTGCATCCAGCCGCACACGTTCCTTCGGTCGCAAGGCCGTCACATTGCCTGACATGTCACCAGATCACCCTGAAATCACACCCTGCCCAAGCCTGCCACGCGGTGCTGAACAAAGGGTTGTGGTCCGGCCGGGTTTTGCGTCGAATTGTCTTGATCTGTGCCGGGGCAGATTGCCGGCCGGCCCGGCAGGGGGCGCAACAAAGGGGTTCCTGTTGGCGCAGCCTTTGCCTATTGAAGGGGGCCGGGCATCAGCAAAGGACACGTCATGGATCAGGCCAGACCGCTGCCCGCCTATCTGATCCAGCGCTTCCACGGCTGGCGCGCCACCACCTGGCAGGACAACAAGGCCTGGTACCGCCGTCTGGCCGAGGCCGGGCAGATGCCGCGCGCCATGATCATCTCGTGCTGCGACAGCCGCGTGCATGTCACCTCGATCTTCGGCGCGGACGAGGGCGAGTTCTTCATCCACCGCAACATCGCCAGCCTGGTCCCGCCCTTCAACCCCGACGGGCAGTATCACGGCACGTCGGCGGCGGTCGAATATGCCGTGACCGCCCTGCGGGTGGCCCATATCGTTGTGCTGGGCCATTCCAACTGCGGCGGCGTCAAGGGATGCCACGACATGTGCCTTGGCCACGCGCCCGAGCTGGAGGCGCGGTCCAGCTTCGTCGGGCGCTGGATGGACATCCTGCGGCCGGGGTTCGCGCGCACGGCACCGCTGGCCGGCGATCCGGCGCGGGTGCGGGCGATGGAAAAGCAGGCCGTGGTCATCAGCCTGGAAAACCTGATGACCTTTCCCTTCGTGCGCGAGGCGCTGGCGGATGAACGGCTGTCCCTGCACGGGCTGTGGACCGATACCGGCGCGGGCGGGCTGGAGCAATACGATCCCGCACTGGACGGATTTGTTGCGGTCTGATCTTTTCCGGCCCGCGCAGGCTGATATGCTGGCAAAAAGGCGGGGGGACAGGTGACGGATATTCTTGCACTGGCGGGCAACAACCTGTTGTCGCCGATGATCCTGTGTTTTGCCCTGGGGCTGCTGGCCGCCCTGGCGCGATCCGACCTGTCGGTTCCCGAGGCGGCCGCAAAGGCCCTGTCGATCTACCTGCTCTTTGCCATCGGCTTCAAGGGGGGGGCTGCCGTGGGCGACCACGGCATCGGCTTTGGCCTGGTCTCGGCGCTGGCCGCCGGGGTGCTGCTGTCCATCGCGCTGCCCTTTGTCGCCTTTGGCCTGCTGCGCGTCCTGACGCAGTTCAGCGTGGCCGATGCGGCGGCGGTGGCGGCGCATTACGGATCGATCAGCATTGTCACCTTTGTCACCGCCACCTCGGTGCTGGAGGGGCGCGGGATATCGTCCGAAGGCTATATGGTGGCGGTTGCGGCGGCGATGGAGGCACCGGCCATCATCTCGGCGCTGTGGATCGTGGCCAAGGCGGGCGAGGGGGCCGATGTCGACAGCGACCTGTGGCGCGAGATTCTTCTGAACGGCTCCATCGTGCTGCTGGTCGGGTCCTTTGTGATCGGCCTTCTGACCGGGTCCGAGGGGCTGGCGCGGATCGAAAGCTTCATCGTTTCGCCCTTTCAGGGGGTGCTGTGCCTGTTTTTGCTGGACATGGGGCTGGTCGCGGGGCGCGGCCTGCGCACCTCGGGCAGGGTGCTGGGCGCGGGTGCGATCCTGTTCGGCGTGCTGATGCCGCTGATCGGGGCGGCGGCGGGGCTGCTGATGGGGGCGGGACTGGGCCTGTCGGCGGGGGGACTGGCGCTTTTGATGACGCTGGCGGCTTCGGCCAGCTATATCGCCGTGCCGGCGGCCATGCGCGTGGCCCTGCCCGAGGCGAACCCCAGCATCTATCTGACGCTGTCGCTGGGGGTGACCTTTCCGTTCAACCTGACGGTCGGCATCCCTTTGTACGTGGCACTGGCAAGCGCGGTCGCGGGGGGCTGAGATGCAGACACATCAGGCGAAACGGGTCGAGATCATCATCGAGGCGCCGATGGAAACCCGGCTGACGGCGGCGCTGGAACGCGCCGGGGTCACGGGGTTCACCGTGCTGCCGGTGCTGGGCGGATCGGGCCGGTCAGGCCGCTGGACAAGGGAAGGTCAGGTGGGCCGCCAGGGCATGGTCGCCGTGGTCTGCCTGATCCGCCCCGACCGGCTGGACGCTCTTCTGACAGCCGCCTTCGAGGTGGTGGAACGCCACATCGGGGTGGTTTCCGTCAGCGACTGCAAGGTGCTGCGGGCGGAGCGATTCTGACGGGGGCCGCCGGGGCACCCCACGGCGGGCAGCCGTGACGGGCGTTGCGGATCAAGGGCTATGCGGGGGCGATCAGGGATTGGTCATGGTCCCGGGCTGAGGGCCGCCTTGCGGGGACGGCCGGCCTGGCCCATGGGTGCAGAGGGATCGGGGGGCGGGGATGAGTGCTGCGCAAGACGCCTGGAAGGCCGCCGGGGCGGCGATTGGGCAGGCGAAGCGGACGGGGGCGAAGAGGCTCGATTTCAGCGGCGAGGCGTTCAGGGCGCTGGCGGCCCTGCCGCCGGGCATCGGTGCGCTGGACAAGCTGCGCAGCTTGATCCTTGACAAGACGCAGGTCAGCGACCTTGCCCCGCTGCGGGGGCTGACGGGGTTGCAGGCACTCTGGCTCGACTCCACGCCGGTCAGCGACCTTGCCCCGCTGCAGGGGCTGACGGGGTTGCAGGACCTCCGGCTCGACTCCACGCAGGTCAGCGACCTTGCCCCGCTGCAGGGGCTGACGGGGTTGCAGACCCTTCGGCTCGACAACACGCAGGTCAGCGACCTTGCCCCGCTGCAGGGGCTGACGGGGTTGCAGACCCTTCGGCTCGACAACACTCAGGTCAGCGACCTTGCCCCGCTGCGGGAGTTGGCGGGGTTGCAGACCCTCTGGCTCAACACCACGCAGGTCAGCGATCTTGCCCCGTTGCAGGGGATGACGCGGTTGCAGACCCTCTGGCTCAGCGCCACGCAGGTCAGCGATCTTGCCCCGCTGCAGGGGCTGACGGGGTTGCAGGACCTCTGGCTCAACAACACCCAGGTCAGCGACCTTGCCCCGCTGCAGGGGCTGACGGGGTTGCAGGACCTCTGGCTCAACAACACCCAGGTCAGCGACCTTGCCCCGCTGCGGGGGCTGACGGGGTTGCAGGACCTCCGGCTCGCCTCCACGCAGGTCAGCGACCTTGCCCCGCTGCGGGGGCTGACGGGGTTGAAGACCCTCTCGCTCGACGCCACGCAGGTCAGCGACCTTGCCCCGCTGCGGGGGCTGACGGGGTTGCGGACCCTCTGGATCGACACCACGCAGGTGCGGGACTTGCGGCCGCTGCAACACTTGGGCAAGTTGGCAGACCAACCCAAGTACGGGGGCCTGACGTTCCGGGGCATTCCGGCAACAGCCGATCCGCGGATCGCCGAAATTGACGAAATCAAGAAAGCCGCCGCGCGGGCGAAGGCGCTGTTTGCGCTGCTGAAGGCGGGCTGGGTGCCGCCGGGGGCACCCACCCCGCGTGACGATCCGCCGCCAGAGACCGGATCGACACCCGCTTTCTTCTTTCTTTCCTATGCAAGTCAGGATCGGCGGCAGATCGGCACCCTTCGGGACTTTCTGACGGGTCAGGGGCTTCCCCTGTGGTGGGATCAGGATATTCCCGCCGGGGCGGAATGGCGCAGAACGATTGCCATGCAGTTGGACGCGGCGAAGGCGGTTGTCACATTCTGGACGCAGCAAAGCGTGGCGCGAAAGGCGGTTGTCGAGGAGGCATCGCATGCCCAGGCCACAGGGCGGCTTTTGCATGTGCGGCTGGATGATGCGCCGCTGCCCTGGGGATTCGGCGAAACGCAATATGTCGATCTGCGCGGCTGGGACGGTACGGCAACCCACCCGCAGATGGCAAAGCTGTTGCAGGCGCTGCGCGACCGGCTGAACCCGCCCGATGCAGCGGCGATGGCGGCACGGCTGCTGGCCGCAAGCCCGGTGGCCATGCTGCCAAAAGGCGGGAAGCTTGCGCCCGTGGATACGCCCCCGAACGCCCGCCCCGAGGTGGTAAACGCCCCAGACCTGGCAGCGCGGGTTGAAGGGCTGAAACAGATTCTTGCCCCGTTGCGCGCCAAGGCGGCAGACCGGGACCATTACCAGTTTCCCGCCGATCTGGGGCATGCCCTGGCCACCGTGCATTCCGCTCTGCACGCGGAAACCTTAAGCTGGTATGGCATTGACGATGCCCGTGCCACGCTGTGCGATTGCATGTCATACCATGATGCCGGGCAGGCGTGGAATGCGGTGATGGTCAGGCAGCTTGAACGGCTGATCCAGCGGCTGGCAGAGTTGCGCCCGCTGTTGCAGCCGCGTCAGGTGCCTGCGGGGGAAGCAGGGGCAAAGCCGCCAGAGCCGGACCCGGTCGTGCGTGCGGCTGATGTGGCCGCTGTGCAGGACCTCGCCGGGGAGGTTTCGCAGGTTCTCAACTCGGCTGAAGCCAATCTGACGCTTGACCCGGCCAGCATTGACCTGATCGCGAAAGAGGTTACGCGGATCGGCGCGGCGGCAGGAACCGTGGATGAGACGCGCCGCTATGCCGGTTTGCGAAAAGCCGTTCGCGGTCTTGCCTATGCGACGGGCGGGATTATCGGGGCTGCAACAAGTGGCGTTGTCGTCAGCCTGCTGACGGTGCCTGAGGCGGCGGCAACCCTTGCCGCGCGGTTGCGACCGATCTTTGACCGACTCCTGCAATTCTTCCGGTAGCAGGCTGCTGAAACAGCAATCCGGCCGCCTGCCTGCCGGGAAATCTTCCCGGTCCGGGGAAAGGAATTGCCCCTGTGGGCGGGAACCGGAAACGCGACCCGCGTTTCCCCCGCCCGCGCGGGACGGTCGCCTGTAGACCGGTGGGTCCAGGCACCACGAAAGGCCAGCGCCCGACCCGGCGGGGGCGAAGCGCCCGCCGGTGGCGGGTCGGGCGCTGGCCGGGGGCTGTGGCCCCCGGCTGGCTAAGGGGCGGCGTG
>JADCEL010000095.1 GCA_020250125.1 Rhodobacter sp. | reverse complement strand
CCGATCTACAGGGCACCGTCGCGCACGGGCGGGGGAAACGCGGGTCGCGTTTCCTGTTCCCGCCCGGAGGGGCGTTCTCGCGGATGCCCGGTCTCTCTGGCAGGGGCCATCGCCCCTGCCACAGCGCCACGAGCGGCGCGAAGGTTTGTTCAGCACCCTGTCAGGCATTCCGGTTGGTCATCTTCGCCCGGGGCATCATCGGTCGCGTTCCGGCCCCGTCGGGCCGAAGTCTGCTACAGCCCTGGGGCAAAGCGCCCGTATACCCCCTGGCTGAACAGCAGCGGCTGGCCGGGCCGCGCCGAAACGCGCAGCACCCGCCCGACGATGATCAGATGATCGCCTCCGTCATGCGTGGCCACCTGAAGGCAATCGAACCGCGCCAGCGCCTGCGGCAGAACCGGCACGCCATTGGCGTCCGTCTCATGCGCCAGTCCGTCAAATCCGGCCCCGCCGCGCACGAAACGCCCGCTCAGGTCGCTCTGCTCGGCACCAAGGACGTGAATCGCATAATGCCGGGCTGCGGCATAGAAGGGAAAGCGGGCCGCAGACCGGGCGGGCGACCACAGAACCAGCGGCGGGTCCAAAGACACGCTGGCAAAACTGTTCGCCGTAAAGCCCATCGGGCCATCCCGCGTGGCAATGGTGACAACGGTGATGCCCGTGGCAAAGCGCCCAAGGGCATCGCGGAATGCCCGGGCATCGGTCGTCTCTGCCGTAAACTGTGTGTCAGGCATCCTGTCTCCACGGGCTGGCGGCGGGGCGATCGCATCGCCGCCATGCGCCGCCAGCTATCGCGCTTTGCGCTCGGGGCAAGCCCGCACGGCATCCGGGATGAAACTTTCGCCAACGCGGTGCAGGACAGCCGCACCCGGACCGCGCAGTTGCCGCCCGCCGCCGTGCAGGTCAGGCCCGGTCTTCGCCGCCGGTGTCGATCAGCCATCCGCCAGGCCCGGCCGCGCCGCCGGCACGCACCCGAATCATCGCCCGGCGCAGGACGGGGCAGACAGGTAGGCGGCCCGCCGGGCCATCAGGGCGGCCTGCGAAGACACCGCCCTTCACGCCACACCGGCCTTGGATCAGCCGGGTTTTGCCAGCCGGTCGGGGCGCAGGCGCGCGGGTTCCGGCGCAGGATTGGCCCCCGCCGGACTGGCGGCCTGCGCAAGCCCTGCCATGGCGGCGGATCAGGCCTTGGACGGGCGGCGGCATCGCGCTAGGCAGGGGCGGGAACTTCCGCCATGCAGGGACCGGCCGATGCTTTTCGCTTATCAACAGTCTGCCGGGCATCTGGAACAACTGGCGGTTTCCGACCGGCTTCAGGATGCGATCTGGATCGATCTGTACCGGCCGATGCCCGCACAGGTTCAGGCCGTTGCGGCTTTGGGGGTCGATGTTCCCACCCTGGAAGACATGGAGGAGATCGAAATCTCCAACCGCCTGTATCGCGAAGGCGGTGTGGATTACATGACCGTCGTCCTGCCGGGCCTGTCGGAAACCAGGGCGCCGCTGTCCGGCCCCGTCACCTTCATCCTGACGCCGGAGCGTCTGGTGACCGTGCGGCATCACGCGCCGCGCCCGTTCGAGACCTATCCCAGGCGCGCCGACAAGGTCGGCCCCGGATGCTCGTCAACCGAACGCGTCTTTCTGGGCCTGATGGAAGAGATTGTCGGGCGGCTGGCAGATCTGCTGGAAGGAACGGGCACGTCGCTGGATGCCGTCACCAGATCGGTCTACGACCCGGACCAGGCGAAACGGTCAGAGGTTCTGCAGGACGCGCTGCAGAACGTCGGGCGCGTGGGCGATCTGGTGGGGCGCGTGCGCCTGTCGCTGCTGACGCTGGAACGCGCCATCGGGTTTCTGGGGCAGTCGATGGCTGACCGCAGCCCGTCAGATGGCCTGCGTCCGGTGGTCAAGGCCCTGCTGCGCGACATTCAGGCGCTGGAGGTGCATGCGGATTTCGTCTCGTCCCGCGTCGCGCTGGCGTCGGATGCCACGCTGGGGATGGTCAACCTGGTGCAGAACTCCACAGTCCGCATCGTGTCGGTCGTTGCGGTGCTGTTTCTGCCGCCCACGCTGATCGCCTCGGTCTATGGCATGAACTTCCGCGCGATGCCGGAGCTGGACCAAAGCTGGGGCTATCCGATGGCGCTGGGCCTGATGGTTGCCTCGGCGGTCGGCACCTATCTGTTCTTCAAATGGAAGAACTGGCTGTGACCATGCGTGATCGCAAACAGCGCCAGCCCTTTCAGCCCGAAAGCGCATAGCGGTGCAGCAGCCGGAACATCCCGTCTTCCCCCTGGCCGAACAGGCACAGGCTGCCCACATGGAAGGGGCGCGGCAGGACCGGGCGCAGCAGCGGATCAAGCACGGCGGCGACCTGGGCTGCATCAGCATCGGGCAAGTCCCCGGTCAGCGTCAGATGGAAGCGGAAATCTTCCATCACATAGGGGTAGCCCCAGCGTGCCAGATGGCCGCGCTGCCGGTCGGTCAGCCGCTCTGGCCGGCGGCGGGCGATCTCGGCGGCATCCGGGGGTGCGCGGAACGCATCCAGAGCTTCGACAACACGGGCCGCAAGACCGGCCAGTTCCCCCTGGTCGCCCTCGGGCGTCAGGGCGACGAACCCGCCCAGCCTGTGCAGCGACAGGCCCGCAAGCGTGACCGGGGGCAGCGCTGCGCAAAGATCGGCCGCCGCCCTGTGCAGGCCTTCGGCCGTCCGGCCGGGGGCCAGGCGGAACGGCGGCTTGATCGTGCCGTGAAATCCGTATTTGCGCGGCGTCTCTGTCAGCTCGGCTGCCGTGCGGGGCAGGCCGGCAAGCTGCGGATGGGGCAGGCGCCGACCGGCTGCGGCATCCCAGCCCAGCCATGCCGCTGTCAGATCGGCAAGTTGGCCCGCCTCCGGCGCCCAATAGATGGCATAGCGATGAAAGTCTGTCATGATGTCACTTTTATGGGCGCAGCGTCACAGTCCTGTGACAGGACACTGTCATTGAGCGCCGTCTGGCCTGCGTCAAGGAATCTTCATGTCTGATACCATCGTTGCCAATGCGCTTCTTGTCCTGCCCCACGAAACCCTGCGCGGCAGCCTTCATCTTTCCGGCGGCGTGATCCGCGCGATCGATCCCGGAACGGCGGTGCCTGCGGGTGCCCTTGACTGTGGCGGTGATCTGGTGATGCCCGGCCTGGTCGAATTGCACACCGACAATCTGGAACGCCATATCGAGCCGCGCCCCAAGGTCGACTGGCCCCATGCCAGCGCGATCATCGCCCATGATGCCGAACTGGCCAGTGTTGGCATAACAACGGTGTTCGATGCGCTTCGGGTGGGGTCGGTCATCTCGAAGGCCAAGGGGAACTACGGCGAATATGCCCGCGCCCTGGCCGACGAGATTCTGGATCTGCGCCGCCAGGGGGTGCTGCGGATCAGCCATTTCCTGCACCTGCGGGCCGAGGTCTGTTCGGAAACCCTGGTGGAAGAGCTGGACAAGTTCGGGCCGGCCGATGCCATCGGGATCATCAGCCTGATGGACCACACCCCCGGCCAGCGGCAGTTCCGCGATGTGGAAAAGCTCAAGGACTATGTCATGGGCAAGCACGGCTATTCGCTGGACGAATTCCATGGCCATATCGCCGCGCAGAAGGCGCTGGGCGACCGGATGCGCGATCTGCACGAGGCGGCGGCGGTTGCGGCGGCACAGCGCTTTGGCGCGGTGCTGGCCAGCCATGACGACACGACCGAAGACCAGGTTGTCCAGTCTGCCCGGCAGGGGGCGCATTTTGCCGAATTCCCGACCACGGTCGAGGCCGCCCGCGCCTGTCAGGCGCAGGGCATCAAGGTGATGATGGGCGCGCCGAACCTGATCCGGGGCGGGTCGCATTCCGGCAATGTCGCCGCGGCCGATCTGGCCGAAGCGGGGCTTCTGGATGTCGTCTCGTCTGACTACGTGCCCTCGTCGCTGCTGACGGCCGGGTTGCGGCTGGGCGATCTGTGGGGCAACCTTGCGCGCGGCGTGGCCACGGTAACACGGGCACCGGCCGAGGCGGCGGGGCTGGAGGACCGGGGGCAGCTGGTTCCCGGCGCGCGGGCCGATGTGATCCGCGTGGCGCGCCTAGGCCAGGCGGCTGTCGTGCGCGGAACATGGGTTGCCGGGAACCGCGTGGCCTGAGATCACGGGACAAAGACGCTGACATCAACGAGGACAGCATGAGCCAAAGCCTGCCCGCCTTCACCGCCCCCGGCCGTTTCTGGCGGGGAAACCTGCACACCCATTCCACCCGGTCCGACGGCGTGCTGGAGCCGGAAGAGGTGTGCCGCCGCTACCGGGCCGAAGGCTATGACTTTCTGGCGCTGACCGATCATTTCATCGGCCGCTACGGCTATCCCATCGTCGATACCCTGCCGTTCCGAACCAACAGCTTCACAACGATTCCGGGGGCCGAGCTGCATTCGGGGGCGATGGCCAATGGCGAGTTGTGGCATATCCTGGCCGTCGGCCTGCCGCCGGATTTCGCGCCATCGCACAGCCCGGATTTCCTGCCTGTCGATGGGCAGGAAAGCGGGGCGGCGCTGGCGGCCCGTGCCGTGGCCGCCGGGGCCTTTGTGGCTGTGGCGCATCCGCAATGGTCCGGGATGACGCTGGACGATGCGCGGGGCATCACGGCGGCCCATGCGGTGGAAATCTACAACCACGGCTGCGCCGAAGGCTGTGACCGGGCCGACGGGTTCGGCATTGCCGACCTGCTGCTGTCGGAAGGGCGGCGGCTGAGCCTGATTGCGACCGATGACGCCCATTTTTCAGAGCCGGACCATTTCGGCGGCTGGGTGATGGTCAAGGCTGCGGCGAACGAGCCGGAGGCGCTGCTGGGCGCGCTGAAGGCGGGGCATTTCTATTCCTCGCAGGGGCCGGATTTGCGCGATGTACGGATCACGGGCGATGCGGTGGAGGTGGACTGTTCCGCCGTGCGCTCGGTGATCGTGCAGGGGGCCGGATCGGCGGCAAAGGCGGTGCATGGCCAGTCGATGACCACGGCGCGGGTCCCGCTGGAGCGGTTCCGCGCCTCACCCTGGGTGCGGGTCAGCGTGATCGATCATGCGGGCAGGCGGGCCTGGTCGAACCCGTGGTTCTTCTGAGGGGGTGCCCACTGGGAGACGCGCCGGGGCCGCGCCCGTCCTTTGCGGGCGCGCCCCGGCTTTGGCGGCGCGGCACCCCGGAGGGGTGCGCTGCCGGCTTTATGCGTTCCCCCGCCCCGCAAACAGCCCGGCATCCTCGGCCGCCCGGCGCAGGGCGCTGGATTTGTTGACGGTTTCCTCGTATTCCGCCTCGGGGTCGCTGTCATGGACCACGCCGCCCCCGGCCTGGATGTAAAGCACCCCGTCCTTCAGCACGGCGGTGCGCAGGGCGATGCACATGTCCATCTCGCCATTGGCGGCGAAATAGCCGACACCGCCGCCGTAGATGCCGCGCTTTTCCGGCTCCAGCTCGTCAATGATCTGCATCGCGCGGACCTTGGGCGCACCGGACACGGTGCCGGCAGGCAGGCCCGCCAGCAGGGCGGACAGGGCATCTTTGCCTTCCGCGATCTGTCCCGCCACGTTCGAGACGATGTGCATGACATGGCTGTAGCGTTCGATGATGAACTGCTCGGTCGGGCGCACGGTGCCGACTTTTGCCACCCGGCCCACATCATTGCGACCCAGATCCAGCAGCATCAGGTGTTCGGCAAGTTCTTTCTGATCGGCCAGCAGATCGGCCTCCAGCGCGCGGTCCTCTTCCGGGGTGGCCCCGCGTTTGCGGGTGCCGGCGATGGGGCGCACCGTGACTTCGCCATCGCGCAGGCGCACCAGAATCTCGGGGCTGGCCCCGATCACCTGGAAGCCGCCGAAGTTGAAAAAGAACAGGAAGGGCGAGGGGTTGGTGCGCCGCAGGCTGCGGTACAGCGCGAAGGGCGGCAGGGCAAAGCGCTGCGCCCAGCGCTGGCTGGGCACCACCTGAAAGATATCGCCCGCCCGGATATAGTCCTTGGCCTTCTCGACTGCGGCCTTGTAGCCGTCTTTGGTGAAATTCGACACCGCCTCGCCCAGCGGGGCGGTTTCGCCGAAATCACGCAAGGCGGGCGGGGCGCGGTCCAGATCGCGCAGCGCATCCATCACCCGTTCGGCCGCCTGGGCATAGGCGGCGCGGGCAGACAGGCCAGAGGCCACCCAGGCGGGGGCAACCACCGTCACCTCGCCCTTGACCCCGTCCAGCACTGCCACCACCGAAGGGCGCAGCAGCGTGGCATCGGGCAGGCCCAGCGGATCGGGGTTCACATCGGGCAGGTGTTCCACCAGCCGGATCATGTCATAGCCGAGATAGCCGAACAGACCCGCCGCGATCGGGGGCAGGTCTTCGGGCATGTCGATGCGGGATTCGGCGATCAGCGCGCGCAGCCTGTCCAGCGGCGGGCCGTCCAGCGGCTGAAAGGCCGTGGCGTCAAAGCGCGCCTCGCGGTTGATCTGTGCCTGCGCCCCGTGGCAGCGCCAGATCAGGTCAGGTTTCAGCCCGACGACCGAATAGCGCCCGCGCACTTCGCCCCCCGTGACGGATTCCAGCATGAAGCTGTCGGTCCGCGCCTCGGTCAGTTTCAGCATCAGCGAAACCGGCGTGTCCAGATCGGCGGCAAGGCGGGCATAGACAAGCTGGTTGCGCCCTTCGGCCCAGCCCCGCGCGAAGGTCTCGAAATCCGGGATCAGCGCCAAGAAGGCCCCCTATTGCACCTGGGCATGGACTGCGGCAATGGCCGCATCATCAATGGTGATGCCCGCTTCGGCGATCAGTGCGGCCGAGAACATCTCGAAGGCATCCTGCGCCAGCGCCTGCTGCAGCTGGGATGCAATCGCGGCCTTCGTGGCACGTGCGTCAGGCGTATCGCTGGCGGCGGGCTGGATACTGTCGAGCTGCACCAGGCCGACAAAATCCGGGCCTTCGATCACGCGCCGCTCGCCCGGCGTCATTTCGAAGATCGCGGGAAGCAGCGTGTCAGGCGCACCTTCGACAAAGCCGTTGCGCGCCATCGCCAGGGTCACATCGGCAATTCCGAAGGTGCCGGGTGATGCCCCGCCTTCGACGGCGGCCTTCACCTCGATCGCACGCGCCGTCAGCGCCCTGGCAAGGGCATCGGCGCGCCAGCCGGTTGCCACATCTTCGGCAACGCTGTCAAAGGGCTTGAGGCCGGGCGGGATGATGTCGTCAAGGCGCAGGGCAACAAGACCGCCGTCTTCCAACTCGATCAGTTCAGGGAAATCGCCGTCCTGAACGGCGGCGGCTGCGGTGCGGAACGCCTCGTAGCCGGCAATCGGGGCATCGACGCCCGGCGCGAAGTCGATGGTCCCCAGCTCAAGGCCGGCCTCGCGGGCCAGATCTTCCAGCGTGGCCCCGCCGGCCAGCAGATCGTCCAGTTCCTCGATGCGGTCGGCAATGGCGCGCCGCGCCGCATCTGCCATCTGTTCGGCCGCCAGCGCCTCGCGCGCATCTTCAAAGGCTGTGGTCTGGGCCACCAGAATGCCGTTCATCCGGTAAAGGGCAGGCCCCAGATCCGACGGCAGGGGTCCCACCACACCGGGTTCGGTCAGCGCAAAGACGGCATCGCCCGCAGCCGCCAGATCCTCGCGCGATTGCTCGCCCAGGTCGATGTCGGCAAGGGTCAGGCCGCGCTCTCCGACCAGCGCCTCGAAGGTTTCCCCTGCATCAAGCCGGGCCTTTGCTGCCGCCGCCCCGGCATCGGTCGGGAAGACCAGCCGTTCGACCAGGCGGCGTTCGGGCTGCACGAATTCCGCAATCCGTTCGTCATAGGCGGCGCGCAGGGCTGTCTCGTCCAGCTGGACGGTGTCGGACAGCATTTCGGGCAGCAGGGCGGCATAGGTGATGCGCCGGGCTTCCGGCGCGGTGAAGAGCGCCGGGTTCGCGTCGTAAAAGGCCCGCAGGTCGGCCCCGGTCGGGTCGGGCAGCGGGCTGGGCAGGTCGGCCTCGGTCAGGCGCAGCAGGGTGAAGCCGCGCATCTCACCGATCCAGCCGTGCAGCGCCGACACCATGGGGGCCGGGGCCATGAAGCCGCCTGCGACCGCCCCCTGCAACAGGGACCGTGACAGATCCTCGCGCACGCGGGTTTCAAAGGCGGGTTCGGTCAGGTTGTTGCGTTCCAGCGTGAAGCGGTAGGTTTCGCGGTCAAACGCGCCGGTGACCCCCTTGAAGGCGTCATTCGCCATGATCTCCTGCGCGACGCGGGCATCGCCCACCGAAAGCCCGATCCGGGCCGCTTCATTGTCAAGCGCGGCCGCCGTGATCAGGCGCTGGCGCACCTGGCTGTCAAGGCCAAGCGTCCGGGCCTGTTCCATGGTCACCGGCTGGCCGATCTGGGCGCTGAAGGCTTGCAGCTCCTGCTGCAGGGCGCGGGCATAATCGGTGACGTCGATGGGCCGGTCGCCGACGGTCGCGATCCTGGCCGTGCCGCCGCCGAAGTTTGTCACGCCAAAGCCGCCGAGGCCCGCGATGAGCATGGCCATCAGCACCCAGACCAGAACAACGCTGCCTTTGCGCCTTTTCGGCGTGGTTTCGCTGTCGGTCGACGGGTCGGGCTTTCTTGCCATGGCGGTTCGGTCGCTCCTGCGCGGATTTCGGCCTGTCTAAGCGGTCAGCGGCGGCGGGGCAAGATGTGCCTGCCGCCCGGGGTCAGGGATGCAGCAGCGCAAGGCGGCGGAACATCGCGGCGATGCCTTCGGCGTCGATATTGGCAAAGGCAATGCGCAACTGCCGCGCGCCTTCGGGGTGGCTGGCGGGCTGAAACATCGTGCCGGGCAGCATCAGGATCGCCGCGTCATGCACAAGGCGCCGCGCGAGCGCGTCAGAGGGTTCGGCAAAGGGATGTTCGACATAGGCAAAATAGGCACCGCAGCCCAGCAGCCGCCAGCCGGGCAGGGCGGCAAAGCCCCCGGTCATGGCGGCGCGGCGGGCCAGAATTTCCGCACGTTCGCCCGCCACCCATTGCGACAGGTTGCGCATCCCCCACAGCGCAGCGATCTGGCCCAGCTGGCCGGGGCAGATCGCCACAGTATCCAGGAATTTCTCCACTTCGGCCAGCCGGTCTGTCGCTGCGATGATGGCACCCACCCGGTGCCCGGTCAGCCGGTAGGCCTTGGAGAAGGAATAAAGGTGGATCAGCGTATCGGCCCAGTCGGGGTCCTCGAACAGGGCATGGGGGCGGCCCGGCCGGCTGTCGAAATCGCGGTAGGTCTCGTCAATGATCAGCGCCAGGCCGTGGGTGCGGGCCAGATCGAGGAAGGCGCGCAGGGTTTCGGCGTGGTATTCGGCACCGCCGGGGTTGTTGGGGCTGACCAGAACAATGGCGCGGGTGCGCGCCGTGATCAGCTTTGCAGCCTGGTCTGCCTGCGGAATCAGGCCGGGGCCGGCGGGCAGGGGCACCGTGGTGATGCCCTGCATGTCAAGCCACATCTTGTGATTGAAGTACCAGGGCGTCGGCAGGATCACCTCGTCGCCCGCGCCCGCAAGCGTTGACAGGGCCGCAGTGAAGGCCTGATTGCAGCCTTGCGTGATCGCCACCTGATCGGGCCGGATCGTACCGCCATAGGCCGCTGACCACTGCGCCGCAATTTCCGCCCGCAGCTCCGGATTGCCCAGAACCGGGCCATAGAGATGCGCCGAAGGGTCGTTCACCGCCGCCTCGGCCAGGGCCTGGCGCAGGGCCAGCGGGGGCGGGTCCACGGGGGCGGCCTGGCTGACGTTCAGCAGCGGGCGGTCGACGGTGAAGGTGGCATCGGCCAGCCAGCGGCGCGCCTCCATCACCGGGGGCGGCTCGGTGGCGGCCATGGCGGGGTTCAGGGGGTGGGGCATGGCATGGCTCCGCTGTGTATCAGCGAATGAGCTTAGGGCAGGATGGGGCTGAGCGGAAGCACCTGGCCGCTATCGCAGATCGCGCCCAATTCTTCAGACGGCAGAGAAAGGAATACGGGCCGGAGAAGACAGCCGAGGCACAGGCAAAGGCCCATGGAGTTATGGGAAATTGTGCACCCAGAGGACCGGCTGAGAACGCTCCGGTGGAGCGTTCGCACGGTCCGATTGCCGAAGGGCGCAAGCCCGCAGGCAAGGGGTTCTCCGCAAATCTGACGGTGGTAATCCGGCCGCGCCTGCCTGGGCTGGCGCGGCAACGCGCCTGCCAAGGGGCAGGCAGGCGCGGCCGTCGGGGCAGTGCCCCGACTTGACGCGGGTCAAATCCGGCAAGAAAAGATGGCACAGCCCTGTGCCGACTGATTCAATGATCCGTCATCATGCTCTTACAGGCCAAGGCCGGCCAGAGCCTCGCTTGCCGAAAGGCTGCCCTTGACCAGCAGGGTCGCTTCGAACAGCTTGTGAAGCCAGCGCGTCACGCGGGGGCCGGAGGCCGAACGGGTCACAAAGGATCAGTCCTTGCCGCGAAACGGTTGGACATACTGCAAGGCCATGTCCCAGGGAAAGAAGATCCAGGTGTCCTGGCTGACCTCGGTGATGTAGCTGTCCACCATCGGGCGGCCCGAGGGTTTGGCGTAAACGGTGGCGAAATGCGCCTTCGGATAGAGCCGGCGCACCAGTTCCAGCGTCCGACCGGTATCGACCAGATCATCGATCACCAGAATGCCGGTTCCGTCGCCCATCAGCTCTGCCTGCGGGCTTTTGGTCACGCGCGCCTCAGTCTGTGACTGATGCGAATAGCTTTTCACGCTGATCGTATCGACCACGCGGATGTCCAGCTCGCGGCTGACGATCATCGCGGGGATCATGCCGCCACGGGTAATGGCCACAACCGCTTTCCAGCCCCCGCCGTCCGGGCCGCGCCCGTCCAGCCGCCACGCCAGCGCCCGGCTGTCGCGGTGAATCTGGTCCCAGCTGACATGAAAGCCTTTTTCATGCGGCAGACGGTCGGTCATCGCAGGGTCCCCCCCTCAGGTCACGGCAAGTTTCAGTCCCAGCACGGCAAGCAGGCCGCCAAAGCACCGGTCGATGGACGATTTCAGGCGAAGGTAGATGCGGCGCGGCGCGGGAAAGGAAAAGATGCGGGCAACGGCAACATTGCAGATCATCTCGTTCAGGAAGACGGCAAGCAGCAGGGCCACCACCACCCAGGGCGCGGTGCCGGGCGGCACAGTGCCCACAAACACCGCGCCGAAGAAGACGGCCGGTTTGGGGTTGGCAAGCTGGGTGGTGACGCCAAGGCGCAGCGCGGACAGCGCGCCTTGCGGCATGGCACCCTCGGCCGTCGTCGCCAGTGGTTCATCGGCGTGACGCCACATCTTCCAGGCCAGCGAACACAGGAACACGCCGCCCGCGATCTTGAAGCCCCAAAGCAGGGCAGGGGCCGCCTTGAACAGCAGCGCCAGCCCGAACAGGGCCGCACAGGCCCAGACCAGCGCCCCGATGCCAAGCCCTGCCGCCAGAAAGATGCCGGTGCGCAGCCCCTGCGTCACACCGGTGCGCGCCGCCATCAGAATGGCGGGGCCGGGACTTGCCGCCGCAAGGAAATGCATCGCCCAGGCGGCAGTGAAGCCTGCAAGTGTCACTGGCCGCTGTCCTTGCGGCCCGTCACCACATCGATATCCGGCGCATCCACCGCTTTCATGCCGACGACATGATAGCCCGCATCCACATGCAGCACCTCGCCCGTGGTGCCCGACCCCAGATCGGACAGAAGATAAAGCGATGCCTTGCCCACCTCTTCCTGGGTCACGTTGCGGCGCAGGGGGGAATTCAGTTCGTTCCACTTCATAATGTAGCGGAAATCGCCGATGCCGCTGGCGGCCAGCGTCTTGATCGGGCCTGCGGAAATGGCGTTCACCCGGATGCCGTCGCGGCCCAGGTCTTCGGCGATGTACTTGACGCTGGTTTCCAGCGCGGCCTTGGCCAGACCCATGACGTTGTAATGCGGCATGACCTTTTCCGCGCCGTAATAGGTCAGCGTCAGCAGGCTGCCGCCCCGGGGCATCATCGCGGCGGCGCGCCGGCACACGGCGGTGAAGCTGTAGACGGAAATGTCCATCGTCATGCGGAAGTTGGCGGCACTGGTATCCACGTAGCGGCCGCGCAGTTCGGTCTTGTCGGAAAAGCCGATGGCATGGACCACGAAATCAAGGCTGCCCCAGACGGCCTGAAGATGGTCGAACAGCGCGTCAAGCGAGGATTCGTCGGACACATCGCATTCCACCATCTCGGTCATGCCGATCGAGGCGGCAAGCGGTTCGACGCGCTTCTTCAGGGCTTCGCCCTGATAGGAAAAGGCCAGCGTCGCGCCGGCATCGGCACAGCACCTGGCGATGCCCCAGGCGATGGATTTGTCGTTGGCAAGACCCATGATCAGGCCGCGCTTGCCGTGCAGAAGCCCCGTTGACATTCCCTGTCCCTCGCCCACCCTGTTCATTGACCGTGAGGTGTAGGCGATCCACCCGCCTGCATCAAGGGCGCGACAGGGGGGCAGGCCTGCCCCGGAAAAGGACGATCATGGACAGAACCGGCATCTTCGCGGGAGACGACCCCTTTGCCATCGCCCGCGCCTGGCTGGCCGAGGCGGAACCGAAGGAGCCCAACGACCCCAATGCCATCGCGCTGGCGACGGTGGATGCAGCGGGCCTTCCGAATGTGCGGATGGTGCTTTTGAAGGAAATCGAGGCCGACGCTTTTGTGTTCTACACCAATTACACCAGCCGGAAGGGTCAGGAGATCGAGGCATCGGGCAAGGCGGCCTTCGTGCTGCACTGGAAATCGCTGCGCCGACAGGTCCGGGTGCGGGGCGTGACCGAGCGGGAAGAGGGGCCAAAGGCCGATGAATACTTTGCGTCGCGGTCGCTGAAAAGCCGCCTGGGGGCCTGGGCCTCGGCCCAGTCGCAGCCGCTGTCCTCGCGCGGGGCGCTGATGGCGGATGTGGCAAGGATCACCGCGATCCATGGCCCCAACCCCGCCCGGCCTGCCTTCTGGGGGGGGATCCGGATCCGGCCCCTGGAAATCGAGTTCTGGGCCGATGGCGCCTTCCGGCTGCACGACAGATTCCGCTGGTCGCGCAGCGGCCTTGCAGAAGACTGGACCATTGTGCGCCTGAACCCGTGACCGGCGCAGCCGGGCCGGCCTGAGCCAACCCATGCTGTCTTGCGCCTGAAAGAGCCAGAGCCTTTACGGCGGCTTTCGCCTGAACGTGACGTGCCGGGGCCGGAAGCCGGATCACGCCCTGGACGATGGACCACAGGGTATCCGGCTTGGCCGGGTCAATCGGTTCCACGCCGCGAAGGCCTCCGGTTCCGGCGCAGGCGACGGCAGCCTTTCTGATGGTCTGTTCCGTGCCAATCTGGTGCAAGGCGCGGGCGAGGGTTTGGTCGCGGATGCGCCGGGCATGGCCGTGACGGTTCGGCAGACCCGGCGCGGCGCGCAGGGGGTTCAGGCCCCGTCCACCGCGCCGCAAGCAGGACCCGCTCCGGTGCCTGCGGACGTGGTTGCCCGTGCCGCACCGGCAAGGATTGCGGCCATCCATGGCCCCGGTCGGGCAAGGCTGTGCGGCAAGGACAAGGGATTGGGTTTGCAAAATCCCTTTGACGGCGCAAGACTGCGCAGGGTGATGGGGGGTACTGCGCCTGTCCGGTCTGTCCGGTTTTCAGGCGGGCCCGAAAGCGGTACGGGGGGTGTCATGGGTATCAGCCGAACCTGCTTGTGTCTGATATCCGGGTTGTGCGCCGGACTGTGCTGGACCCCGGTCCATGCAGCCTGCGCCCCCGGGGCCGTCGATATCCGGGGTGAGTTCGGGCAGGCGCGCTTTACCGTCGAACTGGCCGATACCGGCGCAGAGCGCGCCCTTGGCCTGATGTTCCGCGAATCGCTGCCAAAGTCCGCCGGGATGCTGTTTGTCTATGAGACACCGCAGCGGGCAAGTTTCTGGATGAAGAACACGCTGATTCCGCTCGACATGATATTCGCCGATGCGTCGGGTCGGGTGACGCGCGTGCACAGCAATGCCAGGCCGCAGGACCTGACCCCGATCGATGGCGGCGACGGGGTGGCAGCCGTGCTGGAAATCAACGGCGGCCTTGCGGAACAGCTGGGGATCGGTCCGGGGGACCAGCTTCGTCACCCCGCACTTGACGCCCGTGTTGCGGCATGGCCCTGCGATTAGCCGCTTTCCAAGCCGCCGCAAGGCCGCTAGGAAGACAGCCGTCGGAGTGTAGCGCAGCCTGGTAGCGCATCTGGTTTGGGACCAGAGGGCCGGGGGTTCGAATCCCTCCACTCCGACCAGATTCCATCCAGGGGTTTTGCGTGCCGTCGCAACGGCTGCACCCGGAATGCCCGAAACGCCGTCCGGTACCTGAAGCGCAGCGGCAACCGCTGGTGCAAGCCTGTGGACGTTTCATGCAGGATCGATGGAAACCCCTTCACCGCGTGCCAGATCAGGGTGACGGGTGCAGCGGTGCCGGGTCTCCGATCCTCTTGCCGCTGCAACGGGTTCGGAAAGCATTTACGGAAGGAGCGTCCAGTGACAGCAAAAACCACAGTATTCGGCGTCATCTTCGCCTGCCTCGCTTCGGCGGCAGCCGCGCAGGACAGCGGAGGTTACACCCTTCGGGCATTTGGGGGGCTGTCCGATCTTCAGGGAACCGACGTTTCCTTGCGTGGAATCACCTCGGCGATCTCCTTTTCATCCAGCACCATCGCAGGCGGTGCCGTGGGCTACGATTATCCTGACAGTCCCTGGCGGTCGGAGGTCGAGTTTGTCTACAGGTCCAGCGAGGCCAGCGGCAAACTGTCCGGTGACTATGCCAGCACGTCCATCATGCTGAACGGACGCTACAGCTTTCCGGTAAGCGGGCCGGTCAGGCCCTATGTCGGTGCCGGCATTGGTTTCATCACAGAGATCGACTTCGATGTGACCTCACAGCCGAACGCGGGACAGTATAACGACCGGGGCGGTCTGGCCGGCCAGATCATGCTGGGCGCGGACTGGCCCCTGAATGAAACATGGACGCTTTTCGGCGAGGCGCGTTACTTCACCACGGCAGAAACCCCGACACTGACGAACAATGCCGGCAACACCTTGAAGGCAAGCTACCGAAGCACTGACGTTGTTGCCGGTGTGATCTTTAACTTCTAGGCCGCAGAACGCCGCAAGCCTGGGCGCGGATGGTGATCGGCCTCAGGCTTGCGGACGGAATCGCGGGTGCATCCCCCGGCCGGATCAATCCGGCCGGGGCAGGGACGGGGCGGAACCGGGTACCATCTTGCCATCCTGTCGGGTGCGGCAACGGTCATCTCCGACAGGACGGGTATCGCTTTTCAGGTGGCCGGCGGCGCGCCTTGCACAGGGCCTGGCCTGCTGCCGCGCGGTGCCGTCAAGGTTTGCCGGCGGGCAAATCGCGGTTTGCCTGCCGGACCCTGCCAGCGACATAGACCGGTCGGTTGCCGTTTCCCGGCAGGCTTGCGTGCCGTGACAGGGCGGTCAAACCACCCGGCGCCCGTCCGTCGGTGCTGTCGTGCCAGCGGCCAGATCGCGCGCGCCGCGTTCGGCATCCTTGATGCCGCGCTCTGTCATGACAGCGCGCAAAGCAGCCCGGTTCGTGCGGCTGACCGGCACAACCAGCCCGGTGACAAGTTTGCACACGAGGGCGGCCCCCTGGCCCTGAAGCGAGTCAACGTGTTTGAGTGCAACCCAATGCGAACGGTGAACGACCATTCCGGGAATGATCCGCACCGCAGAAACCGCACGGCTGAACGACATCAGGATCAGCGTGTTGCCTTGTGTCGTGTAGACACGCAGGTAATGCAGCTCTGCCGAAAGCGCCACGATATCGCGGCCAAGGTTGACCGGAATCCGGGCAAGAAGCTCGACCAGATCGGGATCGACCTTTCCCTTGTCCGCCTCTGCCGGGCCGTCGGTTCTGGGCTGAACCGTCTCTTGCCGCGCGTTCTGTTGCTGGGACAGCATCAGCAATCGCGGTGCATTCAGCAAGACCCAGAACAGAACCACCTGCCCACCGCTGGACCGGAATTCTTTGAAGAATTCCATAATGGTGGCGTCATCGCCCCCAAGATTCGATGCGGGAAGCCAGATCAATTGCTCCAGCGCGAAAAGGGATAGGGCCGCAAAGACGAGGGCACCGATGACGCCGCCCGCCAGAACAAGCAGAAGAGGGGGCAGTTTCGCCGCCACACGGAACCGGCCGATGATGATCTGAACGCCTTCAAGGATCACGATTGCCAGGGCCACGTGAACGAACCAGAAAACAAGACGCTCAAGAAATGCAAGGTCCTGGGACACAGATGGATTAAGCAGGGTGATCCCCAGGGCCAAAGTTGCGCCGGAAGCGCACAGATAGCCCACCCAGGACGTGCGGGGGTCGATCCTGGTTCCCATGCGGCCAAGCGTGTCGAACAGGGATTGTTGCTTCACCCGGGCCTCGCTCTGTCCCTGTTGCGGTCGTGGACGTAGGATCGACTAAGCCACCACGACAGGAAGAATGCAACAGTCGGCGCAATCAGGCTGACCGGTTCCCCCGGCAAGGTCAGGGGCGGCCTGACGGGCCACCCTTCGGGTCCTGGGGCCTTGGCTCCTGTTGCGGGGCCATCGGTCGGGGTGGCGATTTGACCCCTGTCTGCCAGGGTGCCGGCCGCGCCCCGGCGGTGATCCGGCGGTGATCCGGCCTGCGGGTCTTTCCTGGGTCGGCGTCCGGGGGGGGCCGACCGGCAGGGCGGTTGCCGCGCCGCCAGGGGGGCAGACGCGCCGTGCCGAAAGCTGGCGGCGCGGTATCCGGCGGGTCGTCCGGCTTGATCCCGGGCATACGTCACGATCCGGCCGTGACGGGTCATGCCGGGCCTTCAACCTTCGGAAGGCCGCTGAAGACGCGGCCACCGCAGGGGTGAAAGGACGGACCCGGCCACCATGGCAGGGGCATCGCCCTTGGCCCAGCGCCGCTTTGATCCTTGCCCGGCCGGGGGCCAAAGCCCCCGGCCAGCGCCCGCCCCGCCCCCGGCGGGCGCTTCTCGCCCGCCGGGTCGGGCGCTGGCCTCTGTTTCTCCCGGACATGCGGGTCTACAGGGCACCGGCCCGTGCGGGCGGGGGAAATGCGGGTCGCGTTTCCCGTGCCCGCCCGAAAGGGCAAACCCTTTGCCCGGATCGGGACGCGCGTCCCGACCCGCCCCTGCGGCCGGGCGCTGTTTCAGCAGCCTTTTCGCCCCCGCCGCAGGTCATCCCCCTTTCGGGGCTTTGCCACCCGCGCCGGGCCGGAAACCATGCCCCTGCGCGGCACCTGCGGCCTGCCGACAGACGGCCCGATCAGGCCAGATCGAACCGATCAAGGTTCATCACCTTGGTCCAGGCCGCCACGAAGGCCTGCACGAACGCGGTCTCGGCCATCTTTGCCGCATAGACCTCGGACAAGGCGCGCAGCTGCGAGTTCGATCCGAACACCAGGTCCACCCGCGTTGCCGTCCACTTCAGCGCGCCCGTGGTCCGGTCGCGGCCTTCGAATTCGGCGGCTGCGGCAGAGGTGGGTGTCCAGACTGTGCCCATGTCCAGCAGGTTCACGAAGAAGTCGTTGGTCAGCATTCCGGGCCGCTGTGTCAACACCCCGTGCCGGGACTGGCCGACATTGACGTTCAGCACCCGCAGGCCGCCCAGCAGCACCGTCATCTCCGGGGCGGTCAGGGTCAGCAGCTGTGCGCGGTCCACCAGAAGCTCTTCTGCCGACACCGTATAGGTGGTCTTGAGGTGGTTGCGGAAGCCGTCTGCGGTTGGCTCCAGCACGGCGAAAGACGCGACATCGGTCTGCTCCTGCGTCGCATCGGCCCGGCCCGGGGTAAAGGGCACCTCCACCGCATGTCCTGCCGCCTTTGCCGCCAGTTCCACGCCGACAGAGCCGCCCAGCACGATCAGGTCGGCCAGCGACACCCGCCTGTTTCCGGTCTGTGCGGCGTTGAAGGCGGTCTGAATGCCTTCCAGCACCGACAGCACCTTGTCGAGGCGGGCCGGTTCGTTCACCGCCCAGCCCCGTTGCGGGGCAAGGCGGATGCGCGCGCCATTGGCTCCGCCCCGCTTGTCCGACCCGCGGAAGGTCGAGGCCGAGGCCCAGGCCGTGGCGACAAGCTCTGTCACCGTCAGGCCGGAGGCTGCGATCTGATCCTTCAGCGCGCGGATGTCACCTGCATCGATCAGCTCATGCGTCACCTCGGGGATCGGATCCTGCCAGATCAGCACTTCGGCCGGAACCAGCGGCCCCAGGTAGCGCGGACGCGGACCCATGTCGCGGTGCGTCAGCTTGAACCAGGCGCGCGCGAAGGCATCGGCGAACTGATCGGGGTTTTCGTGGAAGCGCCTGGCGATGGGCGCATAGGCCGGGTCCATCTTCAGCGCCAGATCGGTGGTGAACATCACCGGCGCATGGCGGCGCGACGGATCATGCGCGTCGGGCACCAGCCCGGCGGCATCCGCCGTGTCGGGAACCCACTGCGTCGCCCCGGCCGGGCTTTTGGTCTGGACCCAGTTGAAACCGAACAGGTTGTCGAAATAGTTGTTGTCCCATTTCACCGGGTTGGTCGTCCAGGCACCTTCAAGGCCGCTGGTGATCGTGCTGGCACCGTTGCCGGTGCCGAAGCTGTTCTTCCAGCCGAGGCCCTGTTCCTCGACCGGTGCCGCTTCCGGCTCGGGGCCGACAAAGACCGACGGATCGGCGGCACCATGCGCCTTGCCGAAGGTATGGCCCCCGGCGATCAGCGCCACGGTTTCCTCGTCATTCATCGCCATGCGGGCAAAGGTTTCGCGGATGTCGCGGGCCGAGGCCAGCGGGTCCGGCGTGCCGTTCGGTCCTTCGGGGTTGACGTAGATCAGGCCCATCTGCACGGCGGCCAGCGGGTTTTCCAGCTGGCGGTCGCCGGCATAGCGCGCATCCCCCAGCCAGGTGTCTTCCATGCCCCAGTAGATGTCTTCTTCCGGTTCCCAGATGTCGGCGCGCCCGCCGCCGAACCCGAAGGTCCTGAACCCCATCGACTCCAGCGCGCGGTTGCCGGCCAGCACCATCAGGTCGGCCCAGGAAATGCGGTTGCCGTATTTCTGCTTGACCGGCCACAGCAGGCGGCGCGCCTTGTCGAGGTTGCCGTTGTCGGGCCAGCTGTTGAGCGGGGCAAACCGCTGCGAGCCTGCGCCCGCCCCGCCACGGCCATCGCCGGTGCGGTAAGTGCCGGCGGCATGCCAGGCCATGCGGATGAAGAACGGCCCGTAATGGCCGTAATCGGCCGGCCACCACGCCTGCGAGGTTGTCATCAGGGCGTGGATGTCCTGCATCAGCGCATCAAGGTCCAGTTTCCTGAACTCTTCGGCATAGCTGAAGGTGTCACCCATCGGGTTCGACAGGGCCGAATGCTGATGCAGCATCTTCAGGTTCAGCTGGTTCGGCCACCAGTCGCGGTTCGATCTGATCGCGGCCGAGGCCAGGGTTCTGGCCCCGTGAACAACCGGGCACTTGCTTGCGGTCGCGCTGTCATTTCCATCCATATCTGTTCTCCGGTTCTGGCAACTGATGTTCGGTCTGCATGTCGCGGGGCAAGGCCGCTGCCGTGCGGGGGCAACACCCTATCGCGCAGACCCGCCGGACCTGCACATCGATGCGCCCCTTTAGCAAAGTGCGGCGATCAGTTTAAGGTGAATCTCCTGACTGCGACGATAAGGCGAAGGTATCATGCACCTGACCGTGAAGCCGTTGCGCTGTGTCGATGCCCTGGCGCGCGGGCGACTGGGCAAAGGGCCGCTTCCGCCTGCCGCCGGGGGATCAGGCCGGGTTCATCCTGGCCCCGGAGGGATGACCGGACGCTGCGCCGGGAGCGCCGCCTGAAGGCCAGGGGATGGTCTTGCCGGGGAGCGGTCCGGGGCAGCCGCCGTTCAGGGGTGCCGACTGTGGGACATGACTCGGGTCGTTTGGAGTCAAGGGGTTGGCGGCGCGGATTTACTTCTTGTCAACGTTTCCCGACCGGGCGTCGCGCAGAATCATTTCGGCGCGGACCAGAATGTATTCCAGCCAGGCATAGCCGGTCTGGCCCCAGGCCGGGGCAGTGGCCATGATCGCATCGCGGTGCAGCACCAGAAACTGCGCGGCGGCGAGGACGATTTCGCCATATACAAAACCCTCCGCAGCACCGAAGATGCCTGAGACCACTGTCCCAAGGGCGATGATGATATTGCGGTTGAAACTGCGACGATACCCGGCTAGGCGGCCTTCTTCCCCGGCCTTTGCCGCCTGTCCAGCCGCATCACGCAGTCGTTCGGTGGCAAGGTCAGCGCTGTCGGACACCGCGCCGATGACGCGGCGCTCTCCTTCGGCGACCGTTGGGGGCTGGCGAGTGCCGGCATAGGCGGCAAGACGGGCTTCCAGCGCATGCACATCCGCATTGTCCATGGTAACGCCCGGACCGATGCGCAGCACGGCGTCCAATGCAAGGCGGCAGTCGGGGTCCAGTTGCTCATCCTTGGGGCGATCTGCATCGGCGGCCCGAACATCGGTCAGGACGGCGAGTTGCAGGTGAATGGCAAGAAGGTCGGCGTCGGCAAAGGGCACCGCTGTCAGATCGGCCAACTTCTTGGCGGGTTCGGCGACCTCGGAGTAGCGGTTGCCGAAGCGCAAGAGCTTGGCCACCGCGTCCCGCAGCATGGCATAAAGCCGCGGCTTGATCGGGTCGGCAAGATCGGCCTCGCCGACCAGGCTGAGGGCAAGGTCCAGCCCCTGCGCGCCTACATCGATTCGCGGAACCGGGTCTGGTGCAGGGGCCAAAGGGGCAATGTCCGGCAGCGTTTCCGGGGGAACCCAGGGCAGCGGTTCCGGCCAGGGCGGCAGGGTGTTGAGGTAGGCAAGGGTTTCGCGGGCGCGGTCTTCGGTCTCTTCGATCCCGGCCAGCCGGGCGAGGGTGCCGTCAGCCCTGGTGGCGTGGGTGTCTTGGAAGCTCAGGCCGGGTGGGCGATTGGTGCCGAGTTTGGCCAGACCCCGGATCGGGCGCAGGTCGGCCACCTGGCAGCCGTCCAGCCCAAGGTCCTGCAGTCCGGCCAGTCCGGCGAGGGGGGCAAGGTCGCTGACGGCGGTGTGGCCGAGGGAGAGCATTTGCAGCGCGGGAAGGGCGGCGAGGGGGGCAAGGTCGCTGACGGCGGTCCGGGTGAGGCTGAGCCATCGCAGCGCGGTGAGGGCGGCGAGGGGGGCAAGGTCGCTGACGGCGGTCTGGTCGAGGTCGAGCCTTTGCAGCGCGGTGAGGGCGGCGAGGGGGGCAAGGTCGCTGACGGCGGTCTGGTCGAGGTCGAGCCTTTGCAGCGCGGTGAGGGCGGCGAGGGGGGCAAGGTCGCTGACGGCGGTCTGGTTGAGGGTGAGCAT
>JADCEL010000094.1 GCA_020250125.1 Rhodobacter sp. | reverse complement strand
GGCAGGTTCAGGCACCACGAAAGGCCAGCGCCCGGCCCGGCGGGCGGGAAGCGCCCGCCGGGGGCGGGGCGGGCGCTGGCCGGGGGCTGTGGCCCCCGGCTGGACAAGGGCCAGCGTGGCGCTGCGGCAGGGGCGATGGCCCCTGCCAGAGAGACCGGGCATCCCGGAATGCACAGGAACGCCCCTCCGGGCGGGGCCAGGAAACGCGACCCGCGTTTCCCGCCCGTGCGGGACGGTGCCACACGGGCCGTCTCCAACCGCGCAACGGCTGGCCAGCGCCCGACCCAGAGGGGGCAAAGCGCCCGCACGGGGGCGGGGCGGCGGTGGTCAGGGTCTGTGTGGCCCCCCGGCGGGCCAAGGGGCAGCGTGGCGCTGCGGTACGGCCAGAGACGACAGCCTTGCACAAGGGGGCATGGACTGCCCGGATCGGGCCGGGAAACAAGCGGGGACCATCGCCGAACCCGCTGTCCGGCGGCACCGGACGTGATCGGGCGCGACGCGGCACCCTGCGGGCGCAAAGCGGCCTGCACAACGGTCGATCAGGATTTCGCAGTCACCCCGCCTGCAAAACCGCTGGCCAGCATCGGTTCGGCCAGACCGGACACCCCGATTCTTATTGCCAGAAGATCGCCGTCCCAGCCGGGACCCGTGCCGCCCGTCTGGCCGGGAAAAAGGGACGCGGTGGTGATCGCGGCGGTCCGCATCCCGTCGCCGCCGAAGGCCAGCGAGGTGACATTGCGTGCAGGTACCGGGATCGGCGGCAGGGCGGTGCCGCTGGGGGACCAGCGGCTGATCCGCGCACCGTCCCAGTGGCCGATGTAAAGCGTGCCTGCACTGTCGGTGGTCATGCCGTCGGGATAGCCGTCACTGTCCGGGATCGTCGCGAACAGGTCATGCGAAAGCGGCGCGCCCGACGTGTCCAGCCGAAAGCGCAGGATCCGCCGGGCAAAGGTATCGGCGAAATAGGCGGCAGTCCCGTCGGGCGCAAAGGCCGGCCCGTTCGAGACGGTGAACCCTGCGGCAACCTCGGTGACCTGGCCCGCCCGGATACGCCAGAGCCGGCCAAGCGGGGCCGCTTCCGCCGCATCCGACGAGCCCAGCCACAGCCCCCCGTGGCGGTCGACCTTGCCGTCGTTGAAGATCGTACCGGGCGGCAGGCCGATCGGGCAAGGCAAGGGCGCGGTCTGCCCGCTGTCCGGGTCCAGCCGGTGAAACCCCCGCACCGACACCAGAAGGGCCGCCTCTTCGGTCCAGCGGACCAGACAGGCCAGGTCTTCGGCAAAGCCCGAGGCGATGACCCGGTCGGTTGCCGTCACCGGGTCATAGCGGTGGACTGTGCGGCCCTGCAGATCAAGCCACAGCCAGACTTTCCGGTCCGGCAGCCACAGCGGTGCCTCGCCGACCCGTGCCCCGGCCCTTGCCATCCGCACCATCGCCCCGGTCATGGCTTGCCCGAGGCGAACAGCACGCGGCCCGCGACCTTGATCTCGACCTCGACCGCATAGCGGGTCAGCGCATCGGGGTTGACCTCTACCCCAAGGCCGGGACCCTCGGGCAGACGGATCAGGCCGTCAGGTCCGGGCGCGATCCGCGTCACCGTAAGGTCGCGGGCAAGGGGCTGAAGGCCGGTGGGGTATTCGCAGAGCCGGTGGTCCTGCAGGCCGACATAGGGTTGCAGCGACGCCGACAGCGCAAGGTTCGAGGTGAAGGTATGATTGACGTAGGTAACCCCCGCAGCCGCCGCCTTCAGCGCCACGCGCCGGGCCGGGGCAAGGCCGCCGATCCGGCCGGTGTCGATCTGGACAAACCCGGCGCGGCCGAAGTCGATCAGGTGTTCGGCCATGTCGGCGTTGTGCGCCGCCTCTCCGCCCGCAAGGGGCACGGATGACCGCGCGGCAAGGGCGGCATAGGCCCCAAGGGCCGAACCGCCGAAAGGCTCTTCCAGCCAGGCGGCGCGGGCGGCGGCAAGGGCGGGCAGGCGCAAGGCGGCGGCCTCTGTATCCTCGCCGAAGATCTGGCCTGCATCGATCAGAAGGATGCCGTCTTCGCCCAGGCCCGCGCGGGCGGCTTCGAGGTGGCGGATATCCTCGGCCAGGTCAAGGCCGAAGGGCGACCAGCCGAATTTGGCCGCCGTGAAGCCCGCCCCGCGGATTGCCCGCGCGGCAGCACCGGTTTCTTCCGGCGTCGTGCCGAACAGGACAGAGGCGTAGGGCAGTTTCGGATGCGCCCTGTCCTGGCCCAGCAGCCGCCAGACCGGTTCACCCCGTGCCCGGCCAAGGACATCCCACAGCGCAATCTCTACCCCGGACCAGGTATGCGCGGCCTGAAGAAGATCCATCGAATTGTAGGCCACGTCATGGGCGATGGCGGCAATGTCTTCGGGCCCGTTCAGCCTGCGGCCCAGCACCGACGCCGCCACGGGCCGGCAGGCACCATGCGACATGGGCGCGATCCAGGCGGCGATCGAGGGCAGGGGGGCTGCCTCGCATTCCCCCCAGCCGACATGGCCGCCCGCGCTGACGCGGACGACAAGGGCATCCTGACTGCCGTCGGCGGCAATCGTCACCTCGGGCATGGACAGGTAGAAGAAATCGACGGTGTCAATGCGCATCCGGGCCTCAGGGTTCAAGAACGGTCAGGGTTATCTGTGCGCGGCGGACCTCGCCTGCGGCAAGGGTCAGCACGCGCCCGCCGGCGGCACGGGCGGCGGCAAGGCCGGTGGCAGGCCAGGTTGTGCAGGGCTCGATGGCGATCATCCGGGCCTGGCCGTTCCACGGCGGGTCGGTGGTGCCGCCCGTCTCCACCCAGACCCAGGCAAGGGGCCAGGGATCAGCCCCCCAGCCAATCCTGGCACCCAGACCATCCGCGCGCGCAAGGGTGGCCCAGGGCCTGGGGCCAAGGTCGGCCAGACAGGCGAGAAGAGAAATGCCCTCGGGCGGGCGTGACAGGTCCACCGGGCCGCAGCGGCCGGGAAGGGTGGGCCAGGCACCGCTGCCGCCGGGCAGAAGCGGACTGCCGGGCGGGGTGAAACCGGCGCAGGCGATCAGGCGCGCGGCGCTGGTCTGCAAGGTTGCCGGTCCCGTCAGAAGATCGCCGCCAAGGGTGATGTGCTGGCCCCAGACGACGGTACAGGGGCCATGGGCGGTGACGGTTTCCCGAACCGACAGGCACGGGCCGTCAAGCGCAAGGTGGCGGGTCATCGTGACCGGCACGGCATCGAAACGCCGTGTCAGGGTCAGGCCCCCTGCATCCCGCTCTGCTTTCCAGGGTGTGACCGAGCCTTCGCCATGAAAGCCATGCCGGACGGCCCCATCTTCGCAGGCGTCGCCGGCATTGGGGAACATCACCGGCCATCCGCCGGAAAAGCGGGTCAGCCAGGTTGCCTCGTCAGGGGCGAAGGGAAGGGGGTCGCAGGTTGTTTTCCAGGGGGACCTCGCCAGCAGCTCTGCCCCGGTGGCAAGGTGACGCAGCGCGGTGATCGTGCCGCCAAGGCCGGGGGTGACCGTGGCCCGCAGCCTGCCGTTGTCAAGGATGACAGGCGTCACTTCACCGCCCCTGCCATCAGCCCGCGCACGAAATGGCGCTGGAACACAAGATAAAGGATCAGCATCGGTGCGGCCGCCACCGCCATGCCCGCCATGGTCAGGGGAATCTGGTTGTTGTAGCGGCCCTGAAAGACCGCGATCCCGGCCATAACCGTTTTCTTTGCATCGTCCTGCAGAAAGATCACGGCCATCAGAAGGTCGTTCCAGACAAAAAGCGCGTTGACGATCACCAGCGTCAGAAGCGGTGCCAGCGACAGCGGCAGGACCACGCGGATCAGGATTTGCAGGTGGCTTGCCCCGTCCAGCACGGCGGCGTCGAACAGGTCCTGCGGCAAGGTGCGGAAAAAGGTGACAAGCAGGTAGACCGAAAACGGCGCGACAAGCCCCGCATAGATCAGGATCGCCCCGGAATAGGTGCTGATAAGGCCGATCTGCGAGTAAAGCACGAAAAGCGGCACGATCAGCACCACCGGCGGCACGGCCATCAGCGCGGTCGACAGGGTGAAAAGGGCATCGCGCCCCCGGAACTCCATCCGCGCGATGGCATAGGCGGCAAGGCATGATACGGCCAGCGACAGCACGACAGACCCCGCCACAAGGATCAGGCTGTTGGCCATCCACAGAAAGACCGGCGTGTCGAACAGGATCTGGCGGAAATGGTCCAGAACCGGTGCATCGGGCAGGCCGGTCTTGTCGGCCTGATACTCTTCCTGGCTTTTCAGGGCGGTGACCAGCATGAACAGCGTCGGCACAAGGGCAATGGCCGAGGCGATCATCAGGGCCAGATGCGGCAGGGGGCGCATCATTCTTCTTCCCTGCGCCGCAGGGCGAAAAGCGCCCGGATCAGGATCAGCGAGACCAGGAACAGCATCACGCTGACCGCCGCCGCCACGCCCGGCAGGCTGGTGCGGATCAGGGCGTTGAAGATGTAAAGCTCGATCACCATGGTTGCCGTTCCCGGCCCGCCCCGCCCGCCGCCGATGACATAGACATAGGCGAAAACCGCCGACAGCATCGTGATCGCGCTGATGACGGCGAAGAATTCGATCACCCCGCGCATCTGCGGGATCAGGATGTACCAGGCGCGGTGCCGCCACCCGGCACCGTCCAGCCGCGCCGCCTCGATCAGGGTTTCATCCAGCGCCATAAGGCGGGACAGGAACAGGATCACCCCCAGGGCCGTCTCGCGCCACAGGATCAGCCCCATCACCGTCCAAAGCGCCACATCCGCCGACCCGATCCAGTCCAGCACCAGAAAGTCAAGCGAAAGCGCCGAAAGAACCGTGTTCACCGGGCCGGAGAACTGGAACATCTGCTTCATCACCACGGCGATGATGGGAATGGCCAGGACATAGGGCAGGAACAGGATCGTGCGGTGGATGCGCCAGCCCGGCAGGCGTTCGTACAAAAGCAGCGCCAGCGCCAGCGCGATGACAACCATCACCGGGATGACAAGGAACAGCTGGATATTGTGCCGAACCGCTTCCCAGAACAGGGGCTGGCCAAGCACGAGTTCATAGTTGCGAAGGCCGATCCAGGGGCCGTCGATGCCGCGGACCTGCTTGAAGCTGAACCCGACCAGCCGCACAAGCGACAGACCGAAGACAAAGGTCAGCAGGCCGGCCAGCGGCAGGACGAAAAGATAGGGGACAAGCGGGCTGTTGCGGCGCATCCGGGGCTTTCGGGATCAGGGCCGGGCGCAGCGCGGACGGCTGCGCCCGAAAGGGATCAGCCGGCGGAAAGCTCTGCCGCCCATGTGCGGTACGTCTCGACCAGATCAGGATTGAAGTCGCGCCATTCCTGTGCGACCCGGGCGGCAAGCTCGCCCGCCTCCTCGCCCGACATGCCGGCGGTGATGATGTTCTGGCCGGTCGGGATCGCCGCCTGTTCGTAGAACTGGCCGGGCATCAGATTGGTGATGTTGGTGATGTTGTTGCCCTTGCCCCAGCGGGTCCAAAGGTCCCTGACGGACGGGTCCGAGATCACGCTGTCGTCAAAGCCCGAAGCGGCGGGAATCCAGCCTGTCGCTTCCCAGAACGAAGCAAGCTGCGCGGGGGCATTCAGGAATTCGAGGAAGCGGGCGGCGATGTCGGGTGCCCCGGACCCTGCGCTGATCCCCAGCCCCTGCATGTCCACCACCGGGCGTCCGGCAAGCGCACCCACCCCGAAGACGGGCAGCGTCATGCAGCCGATCCGGCCGTTCGTGGTTATGGCATCGGCGGGAAGGCGGGTGCCGATCGACGAGCAGATTCCAAGCTGGCCGTTCACGCAAAGGTCGATGCCGGGGTAAAGCTCCAGGCTGGCCATGTCCTTGTTCAGAAAGCCCGCATCGCGCAGCTCGGCCAGCTTGACCCAGTGCTGGTGATAGCGCGGCTCGCGGAAGTCGAGATCGCCGATGAAAAGGTTCACCGCATCGCCCACGGTATCAAGGTTTTGCGACAGGGCATGGGTCAGGTACCATTCCGCCCAGTAGCCATCCTGCACGCCGCCGCCGAAAGGCTCGATCCCGGCGGTCTTCAAGGCCTCGCAGGCCGCAAGCAGCCCGTCCCAGGTGGCGGGCGGCGCATCGGCGTTCAGGCCCGCGCGGTCGAAAAGGTCTTTGTTGAAATACCAGGGCATCGGCAGCGGGTACCACCCCATGCGCCAGACCTTGCCGTCGAACCGCGACAGCGGCCCGTGGTTCGAGGCGGCAAGGATGCCCGGGTCCATCACATCCGACAGCGCGGCAAGATAGCCCAGCCAGACGCTTTCCATGTGGTAGATGCCGTTCCACAGATACTGGATGTCGGGCGGGTTGCCCGCCGCCGCCGCCGTCTGGAACTGCGAGATCACGACTGCGGTATCCTGCAGCATGGGGGTGATCTGCGCCAGATCGAAGGCGGCAATTGCCTTGTCCAGATAGGCCTGCAGGCCGGGCAATTCCTGTTCGCCCCACCACCACATGTCAAGCGCCGGGGTCTGGGCCAGCGCGCGGCCGGCCAGCCCGCCGGTCAGCGTCAGGGCCCCGAATCCGGCCCCCGCCTGCAGAAAGCGCCGACGGCCCAGCCCCGCTGTATCGGCTGTGCGTCTTGCCTGGGTCGTCATGTCGTCCTCCCTTGATCCTGTTTCGGTTTGTTCAGAACGTCGCTGTCATCCCGCCATCGACGACCAGCACCTGTCCGGTCATCCAGCGGCACAGCGGCGAGGCAAGGAATACCACGCTTCCCGCCACGTCTTCGGGTTCTCCTGCCCGGCGCAGGGGTATGCGGCCGCGCGTGACATACCAGTCGCGGAACCCGGGCGTTTCGGTCTCGTCCACGCCATCGACCACGGACATCGGCGTGCGCAGGAAACCGGGTGCGACGGCGTTCACCAGAATGCCGTGCGGGGCAAGTTCGACGGCCATGGATTTGGCAAGGCCGATCACCCCGGCCTTGGCGGCGTTGTAGGCACCGCACCGGCCGCTTGAGACAAATCCCTGCACCGAAGAGATGTGGATGATCCGCCCGCCCCCGCGCCGCACCATGTGCGGCGCGACCAGCTTGGACCCGCGCCAGACCGCCTCAAGGTTCACAGCAATCGTGCGGTCCCAATCCTCCTGCCTGTCTTCCAGGATTGTGTGTGCAGGCGGGTTGATCCCGGCATTGTTCACCAGCACGTCGATGCCATGCCGGTCGGCGAGGTCGCCGACAAGCGCGCCATAGGCGGCGGCGTCCGTGACATCGATTGCGTGGCCCTCGGCGCTGTGACCGCGGGCGCGGATCGCCCCGGCAGCCTGTGCCACGGTGCCGGCGTTGCGGTCGAGCAGGGTCAGCCGCGCGCCCTCTGCCGCCATTGCGGCGGCGATGGCCTGGCCAAGGCCCTGACCCGCGCCGGTGACAAGACAGGACAGGCCAGAAAGAAGCCCGCTCACACGCGGCCTCGGCAGGGTCGTGCGGACAGGGTCTGGCGCGACATCCGATCCTCGCAGCCCCGGCTTTCCGGGATTTCGGAATTGCATCCGGGGTTTCGGTCAGGTTAGGGTGCGCCAAACCGCGAGTCAAGCGTGGCGGGGGGCAGGCAAATGGACGGAACAGGTCAGGCGGGGCGGGTCGCGGTGGTGACCGGCGGGGCGCAGGGCCTCGGCCTGGCGGTGGCGCAACGGTTGGCTGCGGATGGCGTCACGGTGGCAATCTGGGATATGGACGCCGATCTGGCCGGCAAGGTTGCGGCCACGCTTGGCGGGCGGGCCTATGGGGTGGATGTGGCCGATACCGGGGCCGTGGCCCGCGCCGCAGAAACAACGCAAAAGGCGCTTGGCCCGGTCTCCATCCTGGTCACCTCGGCCGGGATCGCGGGCTCGAACGGGCCGGTTACAGCCTATGATCCTGCCGAATGGCGCCGGATCATCGACATCAACCTGACCGGCACCTTCAACTGCTGCCGGTCGGTCCTGCCGCAGATGCAGGCCTTGGGCTACGGGCGGATTGTTACCATCGCCTCGATCGCGGGCAAAGAGGGCAATCCCAACGCCGCCGCCTATTCGGCCTCCAAGGCCGGGGTGATCGGGCTGACGAAGTCGCTGGGCAAGGAACACGCGGGCGAAAACATCGCCATCAACTGCGTAACGCCCGCCGCCGCCCGGACCCGCATCTTCGACCAGATGTCGCAGGCGCATATCGACTACATGCTGGCCAGGATTCCGCGCGGCCGGTTCCTTGATGTCGCGGAAGCGGCGGCAATGATCGGCTGGCTGTGCTCAAAGGAGAACAGCTTTACAACCGGCGCGGTCTTTGACCTGTCCGGCGGAAGGGCAACATATTGATCGAAAGCCCGGATGCGCCCAAGGCCACCCCGGCAGGCTCGGGTGCGCGCAGCCTGCGCCGGGCCGTGGCCATGCTGACGCTGATCCACCGGCGCGGCCAGCCGCAAAGCCTGGCAGAGATGGCCCTGGCCCTGTCGATCCCGAAATCCACAGCCTATGATCTTCTGAACGCCATGCTGCACGAAGGGCTGCTGACCCCCGCCGACGGGGCGCGGTTTGCCCTTGGCCACAGGCTGCATGAACTGGGGGCCGGGTACCGGGCGCAGGTGGATATCCTGCGCGAAGGGGCACGGATCGTCCGCGCGCTGCGCGACGAAACAGGCGAGACGGTCCAGCTTTCCGCCATGGAAGGCCCGCTCATGCATGTCCTGATGAAGGAAGAAGGCTTTCGCGCCGTCCGCATCATCTCGAACACCGGATCGCGGGTGCCGGTGAACTGGGCGGCGGCGGGCCGGCTTCTGGTTTCTGACCTTGATGACGAGGGTTTGCGGCGGATTCTGACCTCCACGGTGGCCCCCTCGCCCACCGGTCTGGCGGAAACCGATGTTGATCGGCTCATGGCCCAGATCCGCGCCGCGCGCGCTGCCGGTTATGCGATGGAAATCGGAGAAACCAATCAGCACGCAGGCTGTGTCGCGGCACCGGTGCTGGATGACGACAACAAGGTCATTGCCGCGCTCAGCCTTGCAGCGCCGGAACAGCGGCTGAACTCAGCCGACCGGTTGATCCTTGTGGCTGCCGCACGACGCGCCGCGGTGGACCTTGGCGCTGCGCTGTCGGCCTGCCGATACGGTCAGGGGACGCGCCGCCAGGGTGTTGCATCACCTGCCCCGGTGATCCTGGCCTGAGTCCATCATGGCACCAAAGGGGGTGCCGCATGAATGAATTGTTCCGGCGGACCGGGGTCATGTCCCATGACGTGGTGCAGCCGCTGGCGTTCACCGTGATCCCGGACCTGTCCGGGCCGGTCATGCGCCGGGGGTTGCCGGGCGCTTGGCGATGCGGCAGACGCATGGCGGTGGCGGGAAGGTCCTTATCGGCTTCGCCGGAGACATGATCGACGTGTTCCATCCGGACAGCGGCGCGGTGCAGGCCATGACGCTGTGTGTCGCCACCATGGCTGCGTCGAACTGCACCGATGCCAAGGCGGTGGCCACCAAGGGTCCCGGGGACTGGATCGCGGCCCGCGTCCGCTTGTTCGCCTTTCCGGGTGGTGTGGCGAAGGCTGTCGTGCCCGACAATCTGAAGCCGGCGGTCTTGAAGGCAGACTGGTACGACCCCGGTCTGAACCGGACCTGTGCCGGGATGGCGGGGCACTGTGATACCGCGATCCTGCCCGCCCGTCCTTGCACGCCCTGTGACAAGGCCAAGGTCAAGGGTGCGGTGCAGGTGGCGCAACGCCGGAGTCTGGCACGGCTGCGCAACCGGCGGTTCTTCCCTGTGGCTTAGGTGACCGCAGCGATCCGGCAGTTGCGGGATGCGTTGAACATGCGGATCATGCGCGCCTGACCGCGCTCGGCCTTGCCGGAATGGCCCGCGCGCCGGAAAAGCGGCACCGTGCCCGCCCCACCCTTGCGGACCCTGCGCCTTGAGGATCGTCCTGGCCTGCCGGTTGATCGCAAGGCCACCGAAGGCGACGCCAAACGCAAGACCGCCCGCCTGAAGTTTGCCGCCCCGCGCCGGGCCGCGACGGCGGAAGACCCCGACCTCAGACCCCCGCGCGGGATTGACCGTTCCGTCCTGTTGCAACTGATCGATGGCGGCCGGATCGACCGGCGCAAGACCCTGCCGATCACCGGACAAACAGGCCCCGGCAAAAGCCGGATCGCCTGTGCCCTTGGGCAGAAGGCATGCCGTGACGGGCGAAATGCTGCCTGCCGGCGCGCCGCACGACTCTTCAAAGCGCGCGTCCCGGCAAGGGGTGACGGACGCCACGCCCGCCTGCTTCAGGCCATCGCCACGCTGGATGTCCTCATTCTTGATGACCGGGGAAAGTCCGTTCGCACCCCGTCCGCGCGGCGCGATCTGCTGGAAATCCTCGAAGACCGCTATGGGCGCGCACCGACCATCGCTACAGGTTAGACCCCCGTCGAACACGGGCACAAGGCCATCGGCGATCCCACTGCCCTTGCAGAACGTTTCTTCGTGGATTGCAGTCGACCGGGAAAGGTTCCGGCATCGCCGGCACCCCACGCGGCACCGCGCGGGACGCCAAGGCACGACCAGCGATTTCCGTGCCCACGTCAGGACTGCGATCCATGCCGCAGGTTCGTCACCGCCTTGCCGCCATGGCCGGGTCAGGCCGGGGCGAGGGACTCGATCTCGGGTTTGTTGGGGCAGTAGTCCGGCAGCGGGGGCCTGCTGGCAACTGCCAGCCAGCGCAGGCAGCGGGCGGACTGGCCGCAGGTCTGGCAGCGTCCGACCAACCGCCCAAGCTCGGACCGGGTCAGCCAGCCCTCGATCACCGCAGCGGGCAGGTTTACCCCCGCCACCCGCGCCATGCCCTGTGTCAGACCCCAAGCCTGTGGTCCTTCTGTAAAGCCGATCATCCCCTGTCCTCCTGCACCGTTGCCCATGCTGGAACCGGACACCCGGTGTCGTCCTTGATTCAGATCAAGCTGGCTCAGCGCAGGGTCTGCATCGTCTGGACGACCGCCTGGTACCGCTGGCCGGTCGGCGGGTGCGTGCCCAGAAAGCGGTTGCCCGGGTCTGGCAGGCGGTTGAAGAACTGTGCGCCAACCAGCGGATCGAACCCGGCGCGCCAGGCGATTTCGGTGCCAAGCGCATCCGCCTCCAGCTCGAACCCCTTGGAATAGCGGCGCGCGCCAAGTTCGGCACCCATGTCCTGCGCGGCGCGGATCGTGGCCTCATCGCCCCCGCCCAGCGTCGCCAGCGCACCGGCAACAAGCGCGCCCTGCATCATTCCGGACTGCTGCCGGGCGATATGGCCGGCGATGTGATGCGCGGTCTCATGGCCCATGACGAAGGCAAGCTCGTCGGGGTTGCGAATGTCCATCAGCAGCGGCACGTTGAAGGCGATGATCGGGTTGCCCTGATCGTCCAGGGTCTGAAAGGCGTTCGGGGCCTGTCCGGGCCGGTCGTCAATGGCGATCTGGAAACTGCAGGGCACGTTGCGGGTGCGTTCAAGGCAAATCGCCTCGGCCACCGGCACCACCCGGTCAACCACATAGACAAAGGTGCGGGCTGCCTGTTCGGGCGAGGGGGCCGCGGCGAACTCGGCCGGGGGCGGGCCACCGCCGGGCGGGGCCACCGGCACGGTGCAGCCGGCCAGACCTGCCGCCGCAATCACTCCGCCAAGCCAACGTCCAAGCACGCCTGCGTTTCCCCGCCAGAACCCTGGCGAACGGTAGCGCGGCCACCGCCGGGATACATCCCCCTCACGGTGATTTGCACGGACGTTTGCCCATTGAGCCGGGCCGCCGGACTGCGTAAGCTGCACCCATGTTTACCATTGAACATGATTTCGACGCGACCGTGATCACCCTTGTTGACGAGGGTGGACCCGCGCTTGAGGAAGACGTGATCATCCTGGCCTTTGAGGAATGCGTGACCGTCGAGCAGTTCGACCCGCGCCGGGACGAGGTGGTGAAAATCACCCTGTCGAACGCGCAGCTGAGCGAACTGGCGGCGGCACTGAACCTGCCAGAGGGCAGTTACCGGCTGGCGAAAAAGGCGTAGACAGACGCAGGACGAAGATCGTCTGACAGCACCTGTCCGTCCGGCCGGCCGGCGGCGGTGCACGGGAAACACACCGGTGCAACCTGTGCGGGGGTGGATCATTTTCCGCCCGCGACGCATTCCGGAAATGACCGGGTTCTGGCAGCCCTTCATCGGCTGCGCGCGGGACGGCAACAGGCGGGCGTACCGCTTTCCCTTGCGAACGCCTGCAAGGACCTGCGCTGTCTGGAAGGCAGGGCCAATGCCGCCGCCGTCACCACCACGTGGCCAGCGCGGCGAAGACCGGCTTTGCTTGCGCAGTGGCGCAGGGTGGGGCCGGGCCAGGGGATTATGTGCCCCGCCTCACGGGTTTTGTGGCAAGGGCGAACGGCATCATCTTCTTGCCGAGGCTGACCTGGCAGGGGCCATCGCCCCTGCCGCGACCGATCCGATCAACGGCTTCCGGACGGAGGCCCAAAGCCTCCGTCCAGCCCCCGCCCGCCCCTCGGCGGGGGCTTCACCCCCGCCCGGGCAGGGGCCGGACGGTGATACACCCGACCGAACCGGTCCTGGCCCGCCGCAGCGCAAAGGCGCGGGGAAAGGCAGTGCCTTTCCCTGTCCGCGCCAACGACGGGATGGCGAAGATTGCCGTCGCCGGTTGGTTATCTTCGTGCAATGGCCGTTTCGTATTCCTCGGCCCGAATGAGTCTCTCAAACACACAAGCCATCAAACTGATTGGGGGAACATCGGTGCCTTGCATGGGATAGCGGATTTGCATCCCTGATGCTGCGCTGTGCAGATTGCCCAGGTCCTTCAAGAACCGGTCGAAAGTATCGGGCGCAGGGGTGGGGTATCTTGCAGCCCCATCCTGTCGAATATCCTGGAAGCAATGCTCAGCATGCAGCACGGCCTGCTGTCTTTGTTGCCCAAGCTCCGGCATGTTCCACATTGACCACAGGTCATGACCATATGGCGGCTTGCCAAGGTCTTTCGCAGTCTTGCCAGCTTTCAGAAGCACACATTTCAGGAAGCGTTCAATCGCAAAGGCCAGGCAAAGCGCGGACGGCGCGATGAACGCGTCCGTGTCTTCGGAGTCGAGCTTTTGGGCAGCGACGCAAAAAGCCAGTGCGTTCTTGCGATAGTGCTCATGTGCCTTAACGGTCTGTATCACCCGCACTCCGAATGCCCGCAGGACCCGCAGGTCATGCAGCCTTCGACCATCCGCAGGTCATAGCTGCCGCAGCTGGAACAGGTCCTGGCCCTGCTGGCCAGCACCACCTCTGCCCTGGGGTCGGATTTCAGGCCCATGCCTTCGCCCCCGATGAAACCGATGGAAATCAGGTGGTTCTCGATCACGCCGCCAATCGCCGCCAGGATCGAGGGGATGTATTTGCCCTCCATCCAGGCACCGCCGCGCGGGTCGAACACCGCCTTCAGCTCCTCCACGACAAAGGAAATGTCGCCGCCGCGCCGGAACACGGCGCTGATCATCCGGGTCAGGGCGACGGTCCAGGCGAAATGTTCCATGTTCTTGGAATTGATGAACACCTCGAACGGCCGCCGGTGCCCGGTAATGACGATGTCGTTGATGGTGATGTAAAGCGCGTGCTCCGACCCCGGCCATTTGACCTTGTAGGTCTGCCCTTCCAGCGCGGCAGGCCGATCCAGCGGATCGGACAGATAGACCACCTCGGCGCCTTCGCTGCGGGTCGGTTCCGGCACTTCGCCCGGCGCCGTCGCGGACGCTTCCGTCACCGTCAGCACCGACCCCGTCACCGCGTTCGGCCGGTAGGTCGTACAACCCTTGCAGCCCTGATCCCAGGCGGCCATGTAAACCTCCTTGAAGTCGTCAAAGCTGATGTCTGCCGGGCAGTTGATGGTCTTGGAGATGGAACTGTCGATCCATTTCTGCGCCGCCGCCTGCATCCGCACATGGTCGAGCGGCGGCAGGGTCTGGGCATTCACGAAATACCCGGGCAGGGGCGCATCGCCGAACTTGTCGCGCCACATCTGCACGGCGTAATCGACCACCTCTTCCGCAGTGCGGCTGCCGTCCTTTTGCAGCACCTTGCGGGTATAGGCATAGGCAAAGACGGGTTCGATCCCGGACGAGACATTTCCCGCATAAAGGCTGATCGTGCCGGTCGGCGCGACAGAGGTCAGCAGGGCATTGCGGATGCCGTGCCGGCGGATCGCCGCGCGGACATCGTCATCCATATGGGTCAGCGACCCCGAGGCGAGGTATCTTTCGGCGTCAAACAGCGGGAAAGGCCCCTTTTCGCGCGCCAGATCGACCGAGGCCAGATAGGCGGACCGGGCGATGGCGCGCATCCAGCTTTCCGTCTGCGCCGCCGCCGCCTCCGAGCCATAGCGCAGGCCCAGCATCAGCAGGGCATCGGCCAGCCCGGTGACCCCCAGCCCGATGCGCCGCTTGGCCTGCGCCTCGGCTGCCTGTTCGGGCAGGGGAAAGCGCGAGCAGTCGATGACATTGTCCATCATCCGCACCGCGACGCGCACCAGGTCATCCAGCGCGGTCAGGTCCAGCACAGCACCGGGACCGAAAGGATCAGACACCAGCCGCGCCAGGTTGACCGATCCCAGCAGGCAGGCCCCATAGGGTGGCAGCGGCTGTTCACCGCAGGGATTCGTGGCGGCGATGGTTTCGCAATAAGCCAGGTTATTCAAATGGTTGATCCGTTCGATGAAGATCACGCCCGGCTCTGCCACCTGATAGGTGGACTGCATGATGCGGTTCCACAGATCGCGCGCGTCCAGCGTTTTGTAAACGCGCCCGCCGAAAACCAGGTCCCACGGGCCATCGGCCTTGACGGCGGCCATGAAGGGATCGGTCACCAGGACCGAAAGGTTGAACATCCGCAGGCGTGCCGGGTCTTTCTTGGCGTCGATGAAGGCTTCGATATCGGGGTGGTCGCAGCGCAGGGTGGCCATCATCGCCCCGCGCCGGCTGCCCGCCGACATGATGGTGCGGCACATCGCATCCCACACATCCATGAACGACAAGGGGCCCGAGGCATCTGCCGCGACACCCTTCACCTCGGCCCCGCGCGGGCGGATGGTGGAAAAATCATACCCGATGCCGCCGCCCTGCTGCATGGTCAGGGCGGCTTCCTTCAGCATCTGGAAGATGCCCGACAGGCTGTCGGGGATGGTGCCCATCACAAAGCAGTTGAACAGCGTGACCGACCGGCCCGAGCCCGCCCCGGCGGTGATCCGGCCAGCAGGCAGATACCTGAAATCTTCCAGCGCCGCGTAAAAGCGGTCTTCCCAGGCGGCCGGGTCTGCCTCGGTCCGGGCCAGGGCACGGGCGATGCGGCGCCAGGTGTCTTCAACGGTGTTGTCCAGAGGGGTGCCGTCGATGTCTTTCAGGCGGTACTTCATATCCCAGATCTGCTCGGCAATGGGGGCGGAAAAGCGGGACATGGCGAAAACCTTGGCTTGCGGGTGAAGGCGCGGACACCACTGGATAGGCCCGCCCGCACGGGGGGTCAACTTGAAGTCGGGCGCGGTTGCGTTACCCTTCGCGCCCGGGACAAAGGGAATCATCGTGGCCGATCATGTCAACCTGCTGAAGCTGTGCGTCGGTGCCGACCGGGTGGAAGACCTGATCGCCTGGCAGGACAGCCACCGCGCCGGGTGGGCGGGGGGCCGGCCCGTGCATGTGACGCGGATGTGGCCGAAGCGGGCGGAAGAGATTCTGAACGGCGGATCGCTGTATTGGGTGTTCAAGGGGGTCATTCTGGCGCGCCAGCGCATTCTGGGGCTGGAGGAACGCCTGGGCGGCGATGGCATAACCCGTTGTGCCATCGTGCTTGACCCCGAGGTGGTGCGCACCGAAGGCGCGCCGCGCCGCCCGTTCCAGGGCTGGCGCTATCTGCTGCACAAGGATGCCCCCCGCGACCTGCCCAAGGGGCGCGCCCGGGAAGAGACCCTGCCAGCCCCGCTGGCACGGGCGCTGGCGGAAATCGGGCTGCGCTGATGCTGTGCGGCCGATGGTCAGCACCGGGACCCTGCGGGATGTGACGCTGCACGGGGCCGACCAAGCGGCCCCTTGGGTCGCGGCCCTAATCGCCGTGTCTGCGAAAGCACAAGGATTGCCGGCGGGTTTCTGGTTGATCTCCCCGATCGTTCAGGCGGCAGCGTTCCATCTGCGGGATATTGTCAGAGTCCTGCCGCCGCACGTCCGACGAACCGCTTGACGCGTTCCAACTCCACCGGGTTCCACCACACCCCGCCAACCTTCAGCGACGATGCGACAATGACGCCATTGGTGCGCGACAGGATGGCCACGATATTGTCCTCGCTGACCCCCGACCCCACCAGAACCGGAAGATGCGTCGCGCCCGCGATTTCGTCGATCTCTTCGGGGCTTGCCGCGTGGCCGGTGCGCTGGCCGGTCGCAATGACGCAATCGGCGTCGAAGAACGCAAGATCGCGGGTCAGTTCCGTGACAGAGCGGTCCGCGACGATGGCGTGGCTGCCGTGCTTGACATGCGCATCGGCAAAGATGCGGACAGTCTCTGCCCGAAGCATCGACCGATAGCGCAGCGCCTCGCCCGCGCGCCCCTCCATGAAGCCCTCGTTCGCGACATAGGCATTGGCCCATTGATTGACGCGGATGAAGGCAGCCCCGCCTGCAACCGCTGTGGCAATCGCGGGCAAGGGCGCGTTGGCCAGCACGTTGATCCCGACAGGCACGCCCGTTGCCCGCCGGACACGGTCGGTGACGACCGACAGGAAGGCGGGTGTCTCCGGCCCGATATCCCCGGGCTTGGAAAACGGGATGTCACCGTGGTTCTCGATGATCAGCCCGTGCAGACCACCGGCAATCAGTGCCTCGGCATCACGCAGGCAGGCGTCATATAGGCTGTCCATCGTCGCCCCGCGATAGCGCGGCGCGCCGGGAAAGGGCGGGCAATGGATCATCCCGATCAGGACCTTCCCGCGCCCGAAGATTTCGCCTATCGCGCCCGGGCTGCGGTTGGATATGATTTGCATGGGAAGACCTTCAGATGGAAAGCGGCGACGACATGCGCGCCTTCGTGATCGGCAACGTGGCCCTGGACGAGGCTGTCACGGTGGATGACCTGCCTGCGTTCGGCGCGTCGATCCATGCGCAGGCGGGCGGGGTCGATCTGGGGGGCAAGGGCGCGAACCAGGCGATCGTGCTCGGCCGTGCGGGGGTGCCTTGCCGGTTCTGCGCCGCCGTGGGGGAGGACAGCCGCGCCGGGGATATCCGGTCGCGGCTGGCGGCCGAACCGCTGAAGACGGACCTGGTCCGCATTCCGGGGGTTGCCAGCGATTTTTCGGTCATCCTGCGGACAAAGGCGGGCGACAATGCCGTCATCACCACCAATGCGGCGGCGTCCGGGCTGACAGCCGGGGCCGCCTGTGCTTCCCTTGCCGGTGCCAGGGCAGGCGATCTTCTGGTGCTGCAGGGCAACCTGTCGGCGGAAACCACAGCCGCCGCGCTTCGGCAGGCCCGGGCGATGGGGATGCAGACCGCGCTCAACCCGTCACCGCTGCGCCCGTTCTTCGCGGGGCTCTGGCCGCTGCTGGACATCGCCTTTGTCAACGAAAGCGAAGCAGCGGCGCTGGGTGGCACCGATGCGCTGCTGGCTGCGGGCGTGCCGCAAGTCGTGCTGACCCTGGGCGCGAAGGGGGCGCGGCTTGTCACGGGGACGGGGAACGTCCTGGTCCCGGCGCAGCCCTGCGCGGTTGTGGACACCACCGGCGCGGGCGATTGTTTCATGGCGACCGCGCTCGCCTCGGCCGCCCTGCGGGCAGCGCGCCTGGACCCGCGCGCCCTGCGCCATGCGGCGGCGGCGGCGGCGATCACCGTCTCGCGCCCCGGCACCGGGGCCGCCTTCCCGACGCAGGCCGAACTGGCGGACATCCTGCGGCAACCGTAGGGGCCGCTGTCATCCACGGTCATGCGCCAGCCAGCCCAGCAGGTTCTTCCACAGCCGGCCATACCCCTGCCAGGCGCAGAACGCCGGTGACAGCCAGTGCGGCCCGATGTCCGATGTCCAGGCCGCCGTCCGCCCCTTGCCGAACCCTCCCAGAACCAGCAGCGGATGGCCGCCCTGATCTTCGGGAATGCGCGCCAGAACCTGGGCACCGGGGCGCACCCCGACCTCGTTGACACCAAGAACGAAAGGCCAGGTCCCGTCCAGCCCCGACATGACCGGATGGTCGGGTTGCAGCACCTGGGCCACCGCGCCTTCGGGCAGCTCGACCCGGTCGTCCCAGGGGTGGCAGGTGACGGGCAGCACATCCTCGACCGGGGTCTTGCGCCAGCGCGCCTTGCCGTCGATGCCCTGAAAGCTGAGATAACCGCCCACCATCAAAAGCCCGCCGCCGCGTTCCACCCAGGCCTTGATCAGCCGCAGGCGGTTCGGCACGGTCTGTGACCGGAGCCAGACGGCGGGCGGCAGAAGAAAGGAATTCGCCCCGATGTCTGACAGGATGATGATGTCATAGGCGTCCAGCCCCTGCATTTCGAAGGGAAAGGACTCGACCGCCTCATGCGCCGGCATGTAGGTCAGATCGAACTGCGACCCTTTCAGCGCCGCCACGAGTGGCTCGGCCCCCAGATGGAAGGTCACACTGCCGAACTGGTCGAAGCCCTTGTAATGGGTGGCAGACGTCACCCAGCTTTCGCCAACCAGAAGAACCTTGATCGTCACGGAAAATCCCCCTCCTTGCAACTCAGACCGCAGCATCGAAGACGCGCTGCGGATTGGTGGTCAACAGCCTGCCGCATGACGCGGCATCCATCCCGTGCCGGGCCAGTCGCGGCAGAAAGTGGCGCTGCACAAAGGCATAGCCGTTTCCGCCATAGCGCGTCAGCATCATCTTGATGAACACGTCCTGCGACAGCAGGACGCGGTCCAGATGCCCGGCGTCAGCCAGCCGCAGGATGGCGCGGGCCACGTCGTCGTCGCCGGGGCATTGCACCTGCTGGTCGGCATAGAAGTAGTCCATGCCGATCATGTCGAATTCCACGAAAGCGCCGCGTTCGGCGATGCTGCGCTGATAGTCCCGGTCATCATGTGACGGGTTCATGTGACACAGCACCGTGTGGGACAGGTCAGCGCCCTCCGCCTCGACGATGTCCAGCACGCGGTGGCCCAGCCGGAACCATCCCGGCAGATGCACCATCAGGGGCAGACCCGTCCGCATCTGTGCGCGGGCCGCTCCGCGCAGGGATTTCTCCTCCCCGGCGGTGAAGTCGGACGAAACCCCGATCTCACCGATCAACCCGATCTTCGCATCGGTCCCGTCGGTGCCGTGCAGGGCCTCGGCGACGATCTGGTCGGCGATGTCGTCGGCCGAAAGCCGGGCCACCTCCCCGGGCATCGACGAGGCAAGGTAGTAGCCCGCCCCCATCACGATGTTCAGCCCCGTTTCGGCGGCGATCCGGCGCAGTTTCACCGGGTCGCGCCCGATCCCGCGGCAGGTCGGGTCCACGACGGTGCGGCCGCCCGCGCGGGCAAAGTCGCCCACCTCGGCGATGCAGAGATCCAGATCGTCCAGCGCGATGTTGTGCTTGTTGACGAAGGGGTCCTGCCGCAGTTCCGACAGGATCCCGATCCGCACCGGCCCCTCCGCCAGGTGCTGCCGGGCAGGGTCCTTCGGCGGGTTCCACCAGCAGGAGCAGTCATTCTGCAGATGCTCGTGCATCAGGGTCACCCCCAGATCGGCGCTTTTGATCGGGCCATTCACGGTCATCACCAGCCCCGACCTGACATGCGCTTCGGACAGTTCCGTCATTTCGGTTTCCTTCCAAACCGCAGGCCGCCGCTGAAAAGCTTCGTGTTCATCCAGATGGCGGCAAGGATGATCGTCCCCGTCACGATCTGGGTGAAGAAGGGCGAGATGTGGACCAGGATCAGCCCGTTGCCGATGACGGCGATGGTCATGGTGCCAAGGACAGTGCCCAGCATGCTGGACTTGCCCCCCATCAGCGACGTGCCGCCCAGGACCACGGCCGCGATCACCTGCAACTCGAACCCTACCGCCGCATTCGAGGACCCCGACCCAAGCCGGGCCGCAATCAGCAGGCCCGCCATTGCACAGGCCACACCCGACACCACATAGACCGAGGCCACCGTCCACCGCGCCGGCATCCCGACGCGTCGCGCCGCCTCCATGTTGGACCCCACCGCCACGACCTGCCGCCCATAGCGCGTGCGCAGCATCACGACAAAGCCAAGGATCGCCACCAGGACCGAGATCAGCGCGGGCACCGGAAACCCTGCCAGCGTGCCGCGTCCCAGCCAGAAAAAGCCGGGCACATCCTTGATCGGGATCGAATATCCTTCTGTCAGATACAGCGCATAGCCGCGCAGGATCGACAGGCCCGCAAGTGTCACGATAAAGGCGGGAATGCCCTGATAGGCGATGAACCAGCCCTGGATGGCCCCGATCACCCCGCCAAGGACCAGCATCAGAAAGACCACGGTGATCCAGTCAAGGCCCGCCGCCAGCGCTATGGCAGCCACGGCGTTGACCAGTGCCACGGTCGAGCCGACCGACAGGTCAATCCCCGCCGTTGTGATCACCAGCGTCATGGCAACCGCCACAATCAGCACCGGCGCGGCCTGACGGACGATGTTCAGAAGGTTTCCGGCGGTCATAAACGTGGGCGTCAGCAGGCTGAACAGCAGCATGCAAGCCAGAAAGAACACCGCAATCGACAGGACCTGCGCGTTCTCGGCCACGAAATCCGCCAGCGGCGACCCCTTTGCGCGTTCGGAATAGGCCGGCATCAGTGCGACCCCTTCCCGACGATCAGATCGACCAGTTCCTGCAGGTTGGTCTTGCCGATCATCCGTTCGGCAACTTTCGTGCCTTCATACATCACGGCAATCCGGTCGCAGACGCGAAACAGGTCCTGCAGGCGGTGGGTGATCAGGACCACGCCCACGCCCTTCGCCTTGACGCGGTTGATCAGCGCCAGCACCGCCTCAACCTCTGCCACCGCAAGGGCCGAGGTCGGTTCATCCATGATCAGCACCTTGGGCTGAAAGCTTGCCGCCCGCGCGATTGCAATGGCCTGACGCTGGCCGCCCGACAGCTTTTCGACCTTGGCCGTCAGGCGCGGAATGCGGATTTCCAGCGCGTCCAGCATCTGCCGCCCCGTGGCCAGCATCTGCTTCTGATCCAGAAACGGGCCGCGCGTCAGTTCGCGCCCCAGAAAGAGGTTGCCCACCACATCGACATGGTCACAAAGGCTGAGGTCCTGGAACACCATCTCGATATGCCGCGCCCGTGCATCGGACGGGCCAGAAAACCGGACAGGTTCGCCTTCGACGCTGATCGTCCCCGCATCGGGAATGCAGGTGCCCGACATCACCTTCGACAGGGTCGACTTTCCCGCCGCATTGTCGCCGATCAGCCCCAGACATTCGCCCGGCATCACATCCAGATCGACGCCCCGGAGCGCCTGATGCGACCCGAACGTCAGCGAAATGCCCCGCAAGGAAACCAGCGGCACGATGTGCGGAAGGGGACGACCCCCTTCCGCAGCGGACGCTTCGGAATGAAGCGTCGGTCCGGTCATTGGAACATGGACCGGAAGTCGTCCACGTTCGCCTTGGTGACGATCGTGACCGGGACCGAGATGGTACGCGCGACCGTGCCGCCTTCGGTGATCGTCTTGAGCGCGTCGACCGCAGCGGCACCCATTCCGGCGGGATCCTGCTGGATGACGGCTTCGACATAGCCCGCATCGATGCCCGCAACGGCCGATGCCGTCAGGTCCCAGCCAAAGACCTTGACATTCGCCTGCCGCCCCTGGCTTTCCACAGCCGCAACCGCACCCAGCAGGGCCGGTTCGCCCGTGGCATAGATCGCCGTCATGTCGGGATTGGCCGTCATCAGGTTTTCGGCTGCCGCCAGCGCGGTATCCTGAACGTTCTGGCCATCGACCGTTCCGGCAATCGTCACACCCTCGACACCCGCCAGGGCGCCGGTGAACCCATCCATCCGCAGGTTCTGGATGAACGAGTTCAGCGCGCCGACGATGCCCAGCCTGGCCCCGCCGGCACCCTTGGCATATTCCACGAAGTAGGTGCCAAGGTCGGCCCCGGCCTTGCCGTTGTCAACGCCGATCACCGCCGATTGCTTGCCGTCCTCGGGCAGGATCGCGTCGATGGCGACAACCGGAATGCCCGCTGCCGCCGCCTGATCGACCGCCGGCATGATGCCGTTCACGTCGATGGCGACGATGGCGATGCCATCGACACCTTCCTGGATGTAGGTCTCTATCGCGCTGTTCTGCGCTGCCGGGTCATTGTTGGCGTTGAAGATCACCAACTCCACCCCGGCCGCATCCGCCGCCTTCTGCGCGCCTTCGTTCATCTGGTTGAAGAACAGCGCCTGCTGGTTGATCTGCACCAGGGCGAACTTCTTCTTGTCCTGCGCCATACCGGGCACCGCCGCCAGCATGACAGCCGCGCCAAGCAGCACCCCAAGTCCCCGACGCGAAAGGGCCGTCATCTTCATGGTGTTCATGTTCATTTCCCTCTGTTGGACGTTGCGGTTCTTGACCTGATCACCGGCGCAACGGAATTCCGCGTGATCAGGGTGACAGGCATGATCTCCTCTGGCGGGAGCCTGGCCGGGTCAGTCCAGTCGGTATCCAGCAGCAAGGACAGGGCCCGGATACCCAGATCCCGGACCGGCTGGCGCACCGCTGTCACAGCCGGTGCGAAAAGATGCAGCGGGCCGACATCGTCGAACCCGACAAGCGAAAGGTCCCGGGGCACCCGGATGCCTGCGGCATTCAGCACCTCCAGCGCGCCTGTGGTGATCTCGTCCGATGTCGCAAAGATGGCGCTGACGTCCAGCCGTGCCGCCAGCATGCGCTTCGCCGCCGACCGGCCGAACGCGATTGAGTATTCGCCCTGATAGCGCTCGATCCGGGCATCGGCCCCCCAGGTTTCGGTCATGGCACGCCGGAATCCGTCAAAGCGGCGCGCGCCGCTGAGCATGGCGTCCACCCCCCCGATGAACAGGACCTGCCGGTGCCCGGCCTCGGCCAGATGCCGCCCGGCCAGATACCCGCCCTGCTGATTGTCGCAGAAAAGCTTCGGGACGGACGTTCCCGCCACGTCTTCGTCCAGGACAACCACCCGGCCGCTGGCGTTGATCGCCGCAGCCAGGGTGCCGTCATCGGGATGGTTGGTGACGAAGATCAGGCCGTCCACCTGATTGCGGCGCACCGCCTGAAGGTAGGACAACTCGCGCTCTCCCCGGTTCAGGGTGGCATGCAGCGCCAGCCCAAGCCCGCGCCGGTCTGCCTCGGCCTCGACCGCGGCAACGAGGGTGGCGAAGAACGGGGTCGCAATGTCGGGAATGACCAGCCCGATTGTGTCAGACCTGCCCCGGCTCAGCCTGCGGGCGTGCGGGTTGGGCTGGTAGTTGAACTGAAGGATCGCGGCCTCGACCGCTGTGCGCGTGCGTTCCGGCAGGTCGAGCGTACCGTTCAGGAAGCGCGAGACGGTCGTCACCGACACCCCTGCCGCCTGCGCCACATCCCGAAGGCTTGCCACTGACATCGGTCAATCCCGCCCGAGTGAATCGGTTTACTAAACCGCTTTACAAGATCAGCACGGGGAAGCGCCGCGAGTCAACTGCGTTGGTTCGATGGCCGGCGGGAAAACAAAACCGGTGCTTGACCTTCCCTGTGGCTGCCGCCACCCTGGCCACCGCGACCCGTCAGCGTGAATGGATGCCCCGCATGTCCGACCTCTTTGCCAGATACCCCAGCCTTGCCGGAAAGACAGTCTACGTCACCGGTGGCGCCTCGGGCATCGGTGCGCGGATTGTGACGGCCTTTGCCAACCAGGGTGCCAGGGTGGGCTTTGTCGATCTGGACGTCGACAGCAGCGCCGCCCTTTGCGCCGCCCATGCAGATGTCACGCATGAAATCTGCGACCTGCGCGACATCGAAAGCCTGCGCGCCGCGTTCGCCGCGCTGAAATCACGGATCGGTCCGGCGGATGTGCTGGTCAACAACGCCGCCCGTGACGACCGGCATGTCTGGACCGATGTCACGCCCGAATACTGGGACGAACGGATGGATACCAACCTCAGACATCAGTTCTTCGCGATTCAGGCGGTGGCACCGGACATGATCGAACGCGGCAGCGGTTCGATCATCAACATGGGATCGAACAGCTGGTTCGAGGCCGGAGGAGGCTTTCCAGCCTATGCCACCGCCAAGGCGGCCGTGCACGGCCTGACACGCACCATGGCGCGGGACCTGGGAAAACACCGCATCCGCGTCAACGCTGTGGTTCCAGGCTGGATCATGACCGAACGGCAGAAGACGCTCTGGGCAAAACCGGAGGCCATCGCGGCGCACCGGAACCGGCAATGCCTGCCGGACCTGATCGACCCGGTCTATGTTGCCCGGATGGTCCTGTTCCTGGCCTCGGACGATGCGGCCATGTGCACAGCGAACAGCTACATGGTCGAAGCCGGGTCGATCTGACCGGGGCAGCTTGTCCGGGGGGCTGTCAGAAGAAATCGGCTTGAGATTGGCTCTGTCGCACATATCCGGTGAGGGATTCATCTCGTGAATCCAGCGTGGCAGCTGGAGGGCATGAGCAGGCCCACACCCCCCGCCTGCAAGACCGGGAACCGGCCCGCAGATACCGCAGCGCTCAGGCGCCGCGTGTGGCGCAGGAGTCACATCGGGATTGACGGGCAAACGCCGGAAATCCGGGCGGCCGGGTTGACCACCCGCGACGTTGGTGATGCGCCCGTGCTGCCCGGACTGCCCGACCGGATTCCGCCCGGCCAGGACATCGCCAGCCTGACCGCTGATGGCGCCTTCGACACGCGCAAGTGCCACGGCGCCATCGCCGCCCGAGGTGCCGCCGCAATCATCCCGCCCCGCAAGAACGCCAGGCCCTGAAAGCCTGATACCGTCGGGGCGATCGCACGCAACGAGGCCCTGCGCGCATCACGCCGCTTCGGCCGAACCATCTGGCGACAATGGAGCGGCCGCCACCGCCGAAGCCGCGCCGAACCGAAGATGCATTGTGTGAAACTGCCGGGACAGCGCCCTGGCGCGGGATTCCGACCGTCAGGTGTCAGGGTTCCAGGTCCGTGTCGCCGTCCTGAACCGCTTCACCGCGCCCGGCATTCCTGTCACTGAAGCCGCAGGATGCGTCCGTCCGGGGAAAGGGGAAGTCCGCTCAGACGTGGAGTTGTGCAACAGAGCCGATCATGGCCGGGCGCGACCTTCTGCTGGCCAACAGCCCCAAACCGGGCAGGCCCTGAATGCCCCCGGCGCGCGGGGCGTCAGTTTTCCAGCGTCAGGCTGACCCGGCGGTTCTGGCGGCCCTTCTTTTCGATCTTGCCGATGCTGACACGGCCGATCTCGCCGGTGCGGGCCACGTGGGTGCCGCCGCAGGGCTGCAGGTCGATGTCGCCGATCCTGACCAGCCGCACGCGGCCCTGTCCCGCGGGCGGGGCCACCGACATCGTCTTGACCAGCCCCGGATTTGCCGCCAGCTCTGCATCCGTGATCCAGCTTTCGGTCACCGGAAGGTCGGCGTCGATCAGGGCGTTCAGCGCCGTGTTCAGCGCCCCGATATCCCCGGGCGGCTCGGGCATGTCGAAATCAAGCCGTCCCCGTTCGGCCCCGATCTGCCCGCCCGTCACGGGCAGCGGAATGACAACCGACAAAAGGTGCAGGGCGGTGTGCATCCGCATCAGCCGATGGCGGCGATCCCAGTCCAGCACCTGATGCACCTGTGTGCCCACCGGCGGCAGCGCCACCGGTTCTGCCGGAACGACGGCAATCGCCCCGTCCCCGGCCTTTACGGCCGTGGCGATCACCACCGATCCGCCGGCCCAGTCCAGCCGCCCGGAATCGCCGGGCTGACCGCCGCCCGTCGCATAAAACACCGTCCGGTCCAGCAGAATGCCCCCTTCGGCCGTGAAGCCGGTAATGCGGGCACCGGCCTCGGCCAGATAGGGGTCGGCGCGAAACAGCAGATCAGTCATGACGTCGATCCTTTGGGGTTTCCTGCATCAGCCCTCGTCAGCGCCGTTGCCGGCGGGTTTCAGCTGGGCCTGCGCCGCCATGCCGAGCGACAGCCCGATCCCCTCTTCGCCAAAGCGCTGCAGGATGCGGTGATTGATATCTGACCGCACCGAAAGCTGAAAGTTCACGTCGCGCAGGATCATGCGGATCTCGAACAGCTGCGCATCCGGCGTGAAGCCCATCAACAGAACAGTCGGCGGCGGATTGAGCACCGCCAGCGGTTCGGCTTCTGCAATCTCCATCAGCACACGCTCGACCTTGCGGGTATCGGCCCCGTAGGCCACCGCGACCGGCACGATCAGCCGCCCGGTCAGGTTGTAGCGTGTCCAGTTCGTGACCCGGCCCGCAATCAGATCGGTGTTCGGAACGATGACATCGGTCCGGTCAAAGGTCTGGATGCGGGTAGAGCGGACCGAGATCGTCTTGACCACGCCCTGAACGCCGCCCACCTCGATCCAGTCGCCTTCCGACACCGGGCGTTCAATCAGCAGAATGATGCCCGAAACGAAATTCGACACGATGTTCTGCAGGCCGAACCCGATACCCACCGACAGCGCCCCGGCAACGATGGCAAGCCCGGCAAGGTTGATGCCCGCCGCATTGATCGCCGACAGGGCCGACAGGAAGATACCGATGTAGCCAACGCCTGCCACGACCGCATTGCGCCCGCCCTGATCCATTTTGGTCTTTGGCAGCACCGAAGACCCCAGCGCCCCCTGCAAAAGGCGCGTCATCATGTAGCCGATGGCAAAGATCACGGCAAAGGTCAGGAAACCGCGCGGGGAAATCTGCGTCTCGCCGATGGAAAATCCTGCAAGAAACGTTGTCCACAATTCGCTGAGGTCCGAAACCCGCGCCCCCCAGATCAGCGCGAACAGCGGCAGGGACGCAAGGCACAGCACAAAGCCGATCAGCGTGGGAACCAGCGCGTCACCCGGCCTGTCGCCCCGCCGCACGATCAGCGCGTAAACTCCCTCCACCACGTCAAGAAGCACAAAGAGCATGCCCAGAAGGCCCAGCGAAAACACGGCCGGATAGACCAGCGCACTGGCCGCCGCGCCATAGCCCAGCGCCGCAAGGATCGGGCCGGTGACGGCGATGAGGACGGCGGCCTGGCCGAACAGCCCGATCAGCCGGTCGCGGAAGGATGGCAGCGCATCCGCCGCCCCCCTGGAACGGACATGGTCGCGCAACAGCCGCCCGATCCGCAAAAGGATGATCGAGAACAGGACCAGCGACGGAAAACTCAGGATGGCACGGGCTTCGACGGGAATTCCCTTGTCCACCGACATCACCGTGAACAGGGTCTGGAACCCTGTCAGCGCGCCAAGCACCAGGGAATAGAACCGCCCCTCGGCGCGCTTTTCGGGGGAAAGGTTCAGCAGCATTCCTTCGGTTTCAGCTTTGGGAAAGATGCGCTGCCCCAGCCAGGCCCAGCCAAAGATCACAACGCCCAGCCCGGCCAGGCTGACCGCCAGATGACTGCCAATCGGCCCCAGGACGCCGGTGAACTGGATCGGAACCCCGATCAGGACAAATCCGATGACCGGCAAGGCCACCTGCCCCAGAGAGGCGAAGATGCCCCAGACCGGATGCCAGTGTTTCGGGGTCAGGTTGTTCAGCGCGTTGCCAAATCTTTCCCCCAGCCACCAGCCGCGCCAGATCAGGCCCAGACCGATGATGAACAGGATCAGCACCAGCGGAAGATAAGCCCTGAAATCGGCGCGCACCTCGGGCCGGTCCCAGCGCGTTTGCACCTCGTCCCAGATTTCGACCGAGATGTCGCGCAACGCCTTGACCGCAATACCCCAGTTGGCGGGGTTGATCGGCATGGGTGTGACCTTGAGCAGCTCGTCCGCCTGACGTTCGCGCAACTGCCGGTCGATTTCCTTGATCAGCCCGTCGGCCCGGCGAAACGCCTCGTCTGCGGCGATCACCGGCGTTTGCAGCTGGGCAAGCTGATCGTTCAGCTCGGTCCGGCGCAGGGCGATCGCCTCTGTCTCCAGCTTGCCGTCGGCGGGCGGCGGACCCAGCGCATCGATCTGGGTGCGCAGCGTGGCAATCCGTGCGGCATTCACGTTCTGCGCGGCCTGAAACGTCGCGCGCCATTCCACCAGATAGCCGCGCATGGTCGTCAGCGCATCGTCAGGTGTCTGGCGGTCCTGCGTCTGGCGTTCGGCTTTCCTGGCCGTCCGTTCCCAGGCGGCATAATCCGGCGGACCCTGATCCTCTTCGGATGCGGCGGGGGTGGCCGTCTGGGCCCAGAGGGCGGGCGTTGCGCCGCCCGGCCCGAGCAGGACGGCGCAGACAACCGCCAGCGCGCGGATCACGGCAGCGGGCCTGATCATGACTCCTCGAACACCGCCGGGATCGTGCGCGGGGGGGCATCCAGCCATTCCGGCGCGGGCAGCCCCTTTTCCTTCAGGAAGGCCGGATTGTAGAGCTTGGTCTGATAGCGGCTGCCATAATCGCACAGGATGGTGACGATGGTATTGCCCGGCCCCAAGTCGCGGGCCATGCGGATCGCCCCGGCGATGTTGATGCCGGTTGACCCGCCCATGCACAGACCTTCTTCCTGCAACAGGTCAAAGACGATGGGCAGGGCTTCAGCATCCGGGATGCGATAGCTGTAATCGGGGCGGAACCCTTCCAGATTGGCGGTGATCCGGCCCTGACCGATCCCTTCGGTGATGGAGGAGCCGGGCGATTCAAGCTTTCCGGCCGTGTAAAAGCTGTGCAGTGCCGCCCCTTCGGGATCGGCCAGCCCGATCCGCACCCCCTTGGGTTGCAGCGCCTCGGCCACGCCGGCCAGGGTACCGCCCGATCCGACCGCGCAGATGAACCCGTTCACCGTCCCGCCGGTCTGGTCCCAGATTTCCGGCGCGGTGGTTTCCACATGCGCCCGGCGGTTGGCCAGATTGTCGAACTGGTTCGCCCAGATCGCGCCGTTCGGCTCGGTCTGGGCCAGTCTGGCGGCAAGACGGCCCGAATAGCGCACGTAATTGTTCGGGTTGCGGTAGGGCACTGCCGGAACCTGCACCAGTTCGGCCCCGGCAAGCCGCAGCATGTCTTTCTTTTCCTGGCTTTGCGTTTCGGGGATGACGATGACGGTCCTGAACCCCATCGAGGCCCCGACCAGCGCCAGCCCGATGCCGGTATTGCCGGCCGTCCCTTCCACAATCGTGCCGCCGGGCCGCAGCGTTCCGCGCGCAATCGCATCCTTGATGATGTACAGCGCCGCCCGGTCCTTGACCGACTGGCCGGGGTTCAGGAATTCCGCCTTGCCCAGAATTTCGCAGCCCGTCGCGGCACTTGCTTTGCGCAGGCGGATAAGGGGTGTCTTGCCGATGGCATCCGCCAGATCGCTGTAAATCCGCATGGGCGCAGTCCTTCTTGCTTGCACTCCCGTTTAGGCAACTCGGGCGCGGAACTCAAGCCAAGGGCAGTGCCGCGACCGGCCGGAACGGGGAAGACGGTGCTGGCCTGTCATGGGGGCCGTGGTTTGCAAGCTGCCCCGGCCCATGCCACAAGACATCCAGGCGCGGAACCGCTGCCCCGGCCCGCAGTCACAAGGACCAGGTCCTTTTTTCCAAAGGCCCTGCGGCCAGGGGACCCTTCGGCGGTACCGGTCAGATCACCTTGCCCGACCGCCCCGCCAGATCGGTGAAGAACTGCCATGCCACCCGCCCCGACCGGGCACCGCGCGTCGCCTGCCATTCAATGGCTTCGGCGCGCAGGCGGTCGGCATCGATGACCAGACCGCTGGCGTCGCAATAGCCCCGGATCATGTCCAGATACTGGTCCTGCGTACAGGGATGAAAGCCCAGCCACAGCCCGAACCGATCCGACAGCGACACCTTTTCCTCAACCGCCTCTGACGGGTTGATCGCGGAAGAACGTTCATTCTCGATCATCTCGCGCGGCATCAGATGCCTGCGGTTCGAGGTGGCATAGAACACCACATTGTCTGGCCGCCCTTCGATCCCGCCATCAAGAACAGCCTTCAGCGCCTTGTAGTGCTGGTCGTCATGGCTGAAGGACAGGTCATCACAGAACAGAACAAAGCGGTCCGGCGCGCCGCGCAGCACGGTCAGAAGGCGGCCAACGGACGGCAGATCCTCGCGGCTGATCTCAACGATCTTCAGATTGCCTCCCCGGCGGATCACCTCGGCATGGACCGCCTTGACAAGGCTCGATTTTCCCATGCCGCGCGCGCCCCACAGCAGCGCGTTGTTCGCCGGCAGGCCGTCGGCGAATTGCAGCGTGTTGGCCAGCAGGATATCCCGCACCCGGTCCACCCCGACCAGCAGCGCCAGCGCCACCCGCGACACCTGGGGCACCGCAACCAGCCGGTCCGGCCCCGTATGCCAGACAAAGGCATCGGCTTGCGTGAAATCCGGCGCAGGGGGCGCCGGCGGACTGAGCCGCTCCAGCGCCTCGGCAATGCGGATCAGCGCGGCATCGGCAGGGGACGGCAGGCTCATGCGCCGCCCTTTTCCGCCTCATCCTCGTCAGGGTCGACCCACAGGCCCTGCGCCCGCAGGTCCGCCTCGCGCCGCTTTTCGATGCGGCGGATCAGAAAGATCGACACCTCGTACAGCGGATAGATCGCCAGAAACAGGATCAGTTGCGACATCATGTCAGGCGGTGTGACGACTGCCGCAAGAATCAGGATCAGCACAATGGCGTAGCGGCGCATTCCGATCAGGCCCTGCGCCGAAATCAGCCCGGCCTTGCCCATCAGGGTCAACAAGACCGGCAGCTGGAAGCACAGGCCGAAGGCCAGAATGAAATTCGTCGTCAGTGACAGATATTGTTCCATCGACCCCTGGAACAGGATGCCGGCCATTCCGGGTTCCGCCGTCACAAGGTCCGGCCCCGCTTCGGGATCGGTCACCATCATCTGCTGGAAGCCCAGGAAGAAATTGAACGCAATCGGCAGCACGACGTAAAAGGCAAAGGCCGCGCCGACCGCGAACATAAGCGGGGACGACAGCAGAAACGGCAGGAAAGCGCCCTTTTCCGACTTGTAAAGACCCGGGGCCACAAACCGCCACAACTGCCAGGCAATGATCGGGAAGGCCAGGATAAATCCGCCCATGACCGAAATGCGGAAGGCCACGAAGAACCCTTCCTGCAGTTTGATCAGCACCAGCTGGCATTCCTGACCCCGCCCTTCCAGGGCAGCGCAGATCGGGTTGGTCAGAAAGTTGAAGATCGGGCTCCAGACCGAAAAAGCAATCAGGATGCCAACCACAAAGGCGGCCAGAGAGATCAGGATCCGGTCACGCAGTTCCTTCAGATGCTCCATCAGCGGGGCAGAGCTGTCATCAATATCGTCGGTGCTCATGCCGTGGTCTTTCCGGAATCCGGTTTCTTCGCCTTGCGGGCGGGCCTGGCGGCATCAGGCGGCTCTGCGGCCGCTTTCGGGGCCGCAGCCTTTGGCTTTGGGGCCGCAGGCGGTGCTGCGGGCTTTTCCGCTTTCGGCACGCGCGGCGTCCGGGCCGCAGGTGCCGCCGGTGCGCCGGCACCCGTTTGCGGGCCCGCCTTGAGGGCTTTGGCACCTGCCGCCCGCTTTGCCGCCTGGGCATCGGCCAGCGCCTGCGTTGCCGGTCCCATCGGGGCCGCAGGCTTCACCTCTGGCGCCACGGGTGCCGGTGCCGCCGCAGCAGGGGCAGACGCAGCAGTGGCAGGCGGTGCCGGTGCAGTCGCGGCAGGGGCGGTCGGTGCCGCCTTTGGCACGGGTTTCATCGGGTCCCATTTTTCGAACTTGCTGGCGGCGTTCTTGACCGCGTCCAGACCCGTGTTGCGGGCCGAGGTGATGGTCTTGAGGTCTTTTGCCACGTCCTTGACACCGGCTTCGTCGGCGGCAGCTTCCATCGCCCGCTGAAAATCACGCGCCATCGACCTGGCCCTGGCGGTAAAGCGGCCCATCGTGCGGAACATGTCGGGCAGGTCCTTTGGCCCGATCACGACCAGGGCAACAACCCCGACAACCACAAGTTCTGTCCAGCCGATATCAAACATCGCTGATTCGCCCCATCAGGGCCGGGCCTGTCAGACCTTGTCCTTTTCGGCAGGCGGCGTCACATCGCGCGCGGCCTCGCTTTCTGCCGCGCCGTCGTTCACACCTTTCTTGAAGGCGGTAATCCCCTTGCCGACTTCGCCCATCAGCGAACTGACCTTGCCGCGCCCGAACAGCACAAGCACGACCACCGCAATCAGAAGCAGGCCGGGAAGGCCGATGTTGTTAAGCATATCACATACTCCATTGGCGCAGAAGCGCGCCCTGTCGGTTCTGAGGGGACACTAGCCCTGTTGCCCTGCCCTTTCAAAGCACGAATGCGCGTCACAGGCCATCTTTGGCACAGGAACAGCGCGCGGACCTGCACGTAGCTGACAGCTATATGTCAGTTGCCCTGTGCGATCAGGGGCCATTGCAACCGACAAAGGAAAGACCACCGCAATGCACCGCACCAAAGCAGTCACCCTGACGGCCCTGGCCCTGACCATCCTGTTCGCCCCGCCCGACGCGGGCGCGGGTGGCACGGCGGCACCGCAGCCCATTGCCGAAATCGTCACCTTCCGCCTGATGCCGGGCACTGAAGAGGCGGCATTCCTGTCCGCGGCAAAGGCCACCGCAGCCCCGGTTGCCGCCCAGCCGGGCTTTCTGCGCCGCAGCCTGAGCCGTGACGAGACCGGCCTTTGGACGGATTACGTCGAATGGGCGGATATGCCGTCTGCCGGGGCGGCCGCGCAGGCCGTGATGCAACTGCCCGAATTCGCCCCCTTCGCCGCCGCCATCGATCCTGCGAGCATGGTCATGCGCCACGCGCCGGTCCTGTGGCAGATGGGCGATTGACCCCGGCTGCGGCGCACCGCAGGGTGCTGCCATGCGCCGCACCGACCGCCTGTTCGACCTGATCCAGATCCTGCGCGACGGCAAACTGCACCGCGCCTCGGACATGGCTGCGGCGCTTGAGGTTTCGACCCGGACGATCTGGCGCGACATGGCCACGCTGATCGCCTCGGGCCTGCCGGTGGAAGGGGAACGCGGCGTCGGCTATATCCTGTCGGCACCGATCACCCTGCCCCCGGTCGCCCTGACCCGGGATGAGATGGAGGCGCTGCGTCTTGGCGTGCAGCTGGTCGCCTCGGCCGCCGATCCGTCGCTGGCGCGGGCGGCGATCAGCCTGCGGGCAAAGATCGCGGCGGTCACACCCGATGCAGCCCGCGATTCGGGCAGCGACACCTTTGTCTTTGCCAGCGCCGAAGCCGCCAAAGCCGCGCCTCGCCTGTCGCTGATCCGCCGCGCGATCCGCGGCCATGAACGGCTGTGGCTGCGCTACACCTCGCTGTCCGGCAGCACGGGCGAACGGGTGGTCAGACCTTTGCAACTGGAATTCTGGGGCCGGGCCTGGACCCTGACCACCTGGTGCGAAAAGCGGTCTGATTTCAGGGTGTTCCGCGTTGATCTTATCGAAGCGCTTGAACTGCGCGACCCCTTCCGCCCGGAGCCGGGCACCACGGTCGAGGATTACATCGCGCGGCTGGCCGAAGACCCCTGAGGGGCGCGGGATGCCGGAAAGACAAAGCAGCGGTCGCGCCGGATCATCAACCAAAGGTCCGTGTCAGGGCGCGGCAGGAATACGCCGGGCACCGATGCGGTCAGCTTCAGCCCGTCAAACTCCATCCGGAAATCGACCAGGCTTTCGCGCCCCATGAACCGCGACCGGATGACCCGGCCCCGGGCCGCCGTTCCATCCTGCGGCGTCGGGTTGGGGCCGCGACCGCCCCTGTCGAAGTCGATCTTCAGATGCTGCGGGCGGATCACGATCTCGACCTCGGCCCCGTCGGCATGGCCGGGTGTCAGAAAGGCCCCAAAGGGCGTTTCCGTCAGCGCCCCCCGCGACACCGCCCGGATCACGTTGATATCGCTGAAAAATGCTGCTGCCGCCTTGTCCACCGGCGCATTGTAGACATTGTAGGGCGCGCCGCGTTGCACGATGCGCCCGCCGCGCATCAGCGCAATCTCGTCGGCCATGCGCATGGCTTCGTCCGGCTCATGCGTTACCAGCAGCACTGCCGTCCGCTCTTCCTTCAGCACGTCCAGCGTGGTGTCGCGGATGCCGTCGCGCAGCCGGTTGTCCAGCCCGGAAAAAGGCTCGTCCATCAGCATGACGCGCGGGCGCGGGGCAAGGGCGCGGGCAAGGGCGACGCGCTGCTGCTCTCCGCCGGAAAGCTGGTGCGGATGCTTCGGTCCAAAACCGGAAAGCTCGACCTTTTCCAATAGTTCGCCAACCCGGCGGGACTTCTCCGCCCTGTCGGTGCGCAGCCCGAAGCCGACATTCCCGGCCACCGTCAGGTGCGGAAAAAGGGCAAAATCCTGGAACATCAGCCCCACCGACCGCGCCTCGGGCGGGACATGGACCCCCTGCCCTTCGACCGTTCGGCCATCAATCCGCACCTCGCCCCGGTCGGCGCGGTCAACCCCGGCAATGATCCGCAGCGTCGTCGATTTCCCGCAGCCCGAAGGGCCCAGAAGGCAGGTCACCTGCCCCGGTGCCACCGCCAGCGACACGTCATCCACCACCGGCCGCCCGCCGAAACTGCGGCCAAGATGCGAAACATCCAGGCGAAGGGGCGGGGCGGGGGGCATGCAAACTCAACTGAATTGGTCAGGTATTCCATACCAGCGCCGCAGATGCGCCACAAGCCGCCCGCCCGGAGCAGGGCCTTGCCCGGCGGTCAGTTGTCCGACTGCCAGCGGTCCGGCGGCCTGCGGTCTGGCCGGGGGGGCGCACAGAAGGCAAGGATGGCCCGCCTGACATGGCCCAGCACGGCGTCAGACCAGATCAACGTGCGGCCGTGCCGGTCGGTAAGGCGACCGTTTTCAGGCAAGGCCAGCAGGGCCTCGGGCTTTACCGTCATTCCGCACAAGGTAACGGCAACCAGCCTGCGCCGCCGCGCCCTGACCCAGGGCAGGGCCGCCCAGACATAGCCCAGCACGGCGATCCGCGACATGTACTCGGTGGGCAGCTTCACCGCAAAAGACGTCGGCACCGCCGCCACCACCGCCTGCGCCGCCCAGCTGATGAACCGTTCATCAGCGCACATTGGCGGAAAGCCAAGCGTCGGATACTGCCGCTTCAGGTCCAGAAACCGCGCGGCGATATAGCCGCAATCGGCCGGGTGATAGATCACGACCGAGGAATTGCCCCGCGCATAGCGCTTGCCCCCGCTCAGTCGGAAGGCCAGCCGCCCCAGCGGCCCAAAGGGCAGGACGGCACTTTGCAGCATCAGCAACCCGCCCGGCTTGAGAAAGCCTGTCGCCGTGCCGACATCGCCCAGGATAACGGTATCCAGATCCAGATAGACCGCCGGCAGATCATCCGGCACGACCCCGGGGTCAAACAGGCACAGCTTGGCCTGACAGCCGCCGCCCAGCATCCCGGGCTGAAGCCACACCTCCGGGATCGGACGCGCGGTTATGCGGGCGTCAAGGCCCGGACGGGTGCGGTCGGTCAACAGCACGAACCTGGGCTGCCTGCGGGCATGGGCGGCCACGGCAGAGACAAGGCGGTTGACAGTTTCGACACCGTACTTGTCGCCCCACAGGATCATCACGCATTGCCAGTCCGGCGTTGCGTGCCCGGCGGGATCAAAGGGTGGCATTCGTCGCCCCGCCATCCAGAAGGATGTTCTGCCCGACGATAAACCCGGCATGGCTTGAACACAGAAAGGCGCAAGTCGCGCCAAACTCGGCTGCGGTGCCATAGCGCCCGGCGGGAATGGTGGCGCTGCGTTCGGCAATCGCCTCTTCCATGGTGATGCCGCGCGCCCTGACGACGGCCCCGTCCAGCGCGATGGCACGGTCGGTGGCATGGCTACCGGGCAGAAGGTTGTTGATCGTCACGCCCTTGCTTGCCACCTGCCGTGCCGTGCCCGCGACAAAGCCGGTCAGCCCGGCCCGCGCCGTGTTCGACAGGCCCAGCACCGCCACCGGCGCCTTGACCGACACGCTGGTGATGTTGACCACCCTGCCCCAGCCCTTTGCCATCATCCCCGGCAGGACCGCCTGCATCAGCGCGATGGGCGTCAGCATGTTGGCATCAATCGCCCTGAGGAAATCCTCGCGCGACCAGTCTGACCAAAGGCCAGGCGGCGGGCCGCCCGCATTGGTCACCAGAATGTCGAAAGGGCCATGGGCCAGCACCGCCGCACGGCCCGCCCCGGTGGTAATGTCGCCGGCGACGGTGACCACACCCACCTGATGCGCCGCGCGGATGTCCGCCGCCGCAGCCTCCAGCGCCCCGGCCCCGCGGGCGTTCATCACCAGATCAACGCCAGCCTCCGCCAATGCCGCAGCACAGCCGCGCCCCAGCCCCTTGGAAGACGCACAGACCAGCGCCCGTTTTCCCCTGATCCCCAGATCCATGGCCTCACTCTCTGTCTTGCACAGTCAGGTTAATCGCAGCCCAGGAAAGACGCCAGCGCCCTGCGTGCATTGCAGGCCGAAGAGAAGAACTTTTCCCGCGCGACCTTGCCGTCCCGCACAGGGCAGGCCCTGGCATCGCGGCCCCAGGGGCACCTGCCGGTCGCCTTGCCGTGGTGTCCCTCCCCAAGACCGCAGCAAGTCTGTCGTCGCCGTGGTGGAACGGCCCCCCGGCCGTCAACCCGTGCATCTTGCGCCGGCTGCCCCTATCCACCGCCCCGACCGGCACGGCACCGGGCACGCAAAGGTGGCCGGGACTGTCGCGGGTGCGCATCCCGCAACCGCCTGTGACAGGTTTGGCGGAGATTTCATTCAATGACACCGGATCCTTCCGCATGTTCTTTGCAAGGGCGCTGAAAAGTACCGGCCGCGTGGCCTGCCAGAACGGAAAGCCGGAAACCGTTCCGCGCGCGCGCCCCCCCCCGCGCGGTCGGGCCGGGGCCATCGCCCCGGACCTGCGCTGCGCCTGCCGCATGCCCGACCCGCCCCCGGCGGGCGCTTCGCACCCGCCGGGTCGGGCGCTGGCCTTTCGTGGTGCCTGGACCGACCGAGCTACAGGGCACCGTCGCGCGCGGGCAGGGAAACGCGGGTCGCGTTTCCCGTTCCCGCCCGGAGGGGCGTTCTCCGGGATGCCCGGTCTCTCTGGCAGGGGCCATCGCCCCTGCCACAACGCTGCGCTGGGATCAGGACCGGCCGGGGGCCAAAGCCCCCGGCCAGCGCCCGACCCGCCCACGGCGGGCGCTTCTCGCCCGCCGGGTCGGGCGCTGGCCTCTGCCGTTCCCGGGTCTGGCGGTCTACAGGGCACCGTCGCGCGCAGGCGGGGGAAACGCGGGTCGCGTTTCCTGTTCCCGCCCGGAGGGGCGTTCTCCGGGATGCCCTGTCTCTCTGGCAGGGGCCATCGCCCCTGCAACAGCGCTGCGCCGTGATCAGGACCGGCCGGGGGCCAAAGCCCCCGGCCAGTATCCGTGTTCGTCAAGGGTTT
>JADCEL010000093.1 GCA_020250125.1 Rhodobacter sp. | reverse complement strand
TTCCCGGACCTGCCGGTCTACAGGGCACCGTCCCGCGCGGGCGGGGGAAACGCGACGCGTTTCCTGTTCCCGCCCGGAGTTGTGAAAGCACTGTCACCGCTTCAATGGCAGGGGCCATCGCCCCTGCCACAGCACCGCGCTGATCCTTGACCAGCCGGGGGCCAAAGCCCCCGGCCAGCGCCCGAACCGGCGGGCGCTTCGCCCCCGCCGGGCCGGGCGCTGGCCTCTCGTGGTGTGGGTTGCACCGGTCTTTGCAGAGGCGTCGCGCAGGCGGGGGAAACGTGCCGCCTTTCCTGATCCCGCCCGGAAGGGCAGTCCCTTTCCCCGGACCGGGAAGGGTCTCCCGGCAGGCAGGCGGCCGGATTGCTGTTTCAGCACCTTGTTTGCGGCCGGCCGCAAACGGATGGTTTGCCTTGAAGGGATCCGTGCGGCGTGACAGCATCGGCCATCACGACATAAGGGTGACTCGGATGTGTGTCATTGCCCGGACCTTGAGCGCGGCCGCGCTGCTTTCCCTTGCCCTGGTCATCGGTGGCCCTGCCGAGGGCCAGCAATCGCCCGTGCCCGAGCGGCGGGTTATCCTGACCGGGGGGGTTGATCTTCCCGGCGGAGATCTGTCCAGCCTGTTCGACACCACCCTTGACGCCTGCGAGCGTGCCTGTCTTGCCGATGCGCGCTGCACCGCCTTTACCTTCAACAGCACCAACGGGTCCTGCTTTCCGAAAACCGGGTCACCGCAAAGCGTGCCTTTTGACGGGGCCGTTTCCGGCACGGTCGCGCGCACCGCTGCGGCGGTGCTGGCCCTGGCACCGCAACGCCGGGCGGAACTGGCATTTCTGACCGATGCAGATATTGATCAGGCCCGGCTTCAGGCCGAAGGGCTGGCGGATTTGCCGGTCACCGGCAGTCTGACGGCAGAAGAGCAGGTGCGATATGGCATAAATGCCGAACCTGCCAGCGGGTTCGATGTGGCGGCGCTGAACATCACCGACGCGCCCGATGACTGGGCCGATTATTCCCGCCTGCTGCTTGCGGCCGGCCGGCCGGCGGGCGAGGCGCAGCAATACTTCCGCGACCGGGCCGTTTCAGCGGCAGCCAACGCCTATCTGCGGTCTTCCGGCGCGGCGCAGCGCCACACGGTGCTGGTTGTGCTGGGCCAGGCACTGGAAGATGCGGGGCGCGGGGGCGATACCCTGCAGGCGCTGCGGCTGGCGCAAAGCCTGCAACCGCGCGACGACACGGGGCGGCTGCTGGAAGATGCCATCGGCAAATACGGCTTTCGCATCGTGGAAACCGATGTGCAAAGCGACAGTGCGCGCCCGCGCCTTTGCGCCACATTCTCGCAGGACCTTGCTGAAACGGGTGTCGATTACACCGCCTTCGTTCAAATGACCGACCCGGGTCTGACCGTGGCACCCGGCGGCTGGCGGCAGTTGTGCGTGGAAGGTGTGCAGCATGGCGCGCGCTATGCCGTGACCTTCCGCGAGGGGCTTCCTGCGGCCGACGGGCAGACGCTGGCCAAATCGGTGACCATCACCCAGTATATCCGCGACCGTGCGCCAGCGGCGCGTTTTCCGGGGCGCACCTATGTCCTGCCGCGGGCCGGGGGCGCGTCGGTTCCGGTTGAAACAGTGAACACCGACAGGCTGGACCTGCGGCTCTACGCCGTGTCCGACCGCAGCCTGCTGCGCGCCATGCAGGACAGCTACTTTTCCGAACCGATCCAGCCCTGGTCGGAAGACAGCTTTGCCCGCAATCTGGGGGCCGAACTGTGGCAGGGCACCGCCGATGTGGCGAAAGACATGAACCGCGATGTCACCACCCGCCTGCCGATGGATCAGGCGCTGGCAGGCCTGCCTGCGGGCATCTATGCGCTGCGCGCTGCCGTCCCCGGCACAGACCCCTATAACACGCCGCCCGCCTGGCAATGGTTCGTGATTTCTGACCTTGGGGTCACGACTCTGTCGGGCGTTGACGGGCTGCATGTGTTCGTGCGCAGCCTTGCAACCGCCGGGGCGAAGGCGGGCGTCACGGTGGAATTGCTCAGCCGCGCCAACGCCGTGCTGGGCACCGCCACCACCGATGCAACGGGCTATGCCCGGTTCGATGCCGGTCTGGTGCGCGGCAACGGCGCTGCGGCCCCCGCGCTGATCACCCTGCGTGACGGGGAGGATGACCTTGCCTTCCTGTCGCTGACCGACCCGGAATTCGACCTGTCCGACCGTGGCGTGGCGGGGAGAGAGGCCGCCCCGCCGGTGGATGTGTTCCTGACCACGGACCGGGGGGCCTATCGCGCCGGGGAAACCGTCTTCGCCACCGCCCTGACCCGCGACGGAACCGCCGCCGCCATCGAAGGGCTGCCGCTGACCGCCGTTCTGAAACGTCCCGACGGCGTTGAATATTCCCGGCACCTGTCGCAGGACAGTGCGGCGGGCGGCCATGTTTTTGCCCTGCCCGTTGCGGGCACCGCCCCGCGCGGTGTCTGGCGGCTGGAGGTGCTGGCGGATGTGAACGCGCCACCCTTGGCCGCAATCACCTTTCTGGTAGAGGATTTCCTGCCGGAACGGATCGATTTCGGCCTGACCCTGGCGGATGCCCCGATCCGGCCCGGCGATGCGCCGGTGCTTTCCATCGACGCGCGCTATCTGTTCGGGGCACCCGCTGCCGGTCTGGCGGTTGAGGGAGAGGTGCTGCTGCGCGCCGCATCCGGGCTGGCCGGATTTCCGGGCTATGTCTTTGGCCGCACGGATCAGCCGTTTTCGCCGCAGATGGCAACGCTGGACGCAGGGCTTCGCACCGATGACGCCGGTCATGCCGGTGTCATGGTCAGGCTGCCCGGTGTCGAGGATCCGGCGCGCCCGCTGGAGGCGCGCTTTACCCTGCGGGTTGCCGAAGGGTCGGGCAGACCGGTGGAACGCCAGGTGATCCGTGCGCTGCACCCGTCCGCCCCGATGATCGGGATCAGGCCGCTGTTCGACGGCGTGCTGGGCGAAGGGGCCGAGGCGCGGTTTTCGCTGCTGGCGGTCGGGCCGGATGAAACGCCGGTGCCGATGGCCGTGAAATGGGAAATCAACCGGATCGACACCCGCTATCAATGGTATCAGCGATATGGCCAGTGGCAGTGGGAACCGGTGACACTTCGCACCCGCGTGGCTGCGGGCGAGGCGATGCCGGGCCGGGAACCTGCCGAGATCGCGCAAAAGGTCGGCTGGGGCGAATATGAACTGGTGGTGGAACAGGCGGATGGCGGCACGGCCGCCTCTTCCACCGGGTTCAGCGCCGGATGGTTCGCCGCCGCCGATGTGGCACGCACGCCCGACACATTGGAGATGTCGCTGGACAGGGCGGCCTACCGGCCCGGCGAGACGGCGCGGCTGCGCGTGGTGCCGCGCGCGGCCGGGATGGCGCTGATTTCGGTTCTGTCGGACCGGGTCATTGCGATGAAGGCGGTGGCGGTGGCCGAGGGCGAAAACCTGATCGACCTGCCGGTGACCGATGACTGGGGGGCGGGGGCCTATGTCACCGTTTCGGTGCTGCGCCCGATGGATGTGGCGGCGGGCCGCAACCCGGCCCGCGCGCTGGGGCTGGCCCATGCGGCGGTTGATCCGGGCCAGCGGCAACTTGTGGCTTCGCTCGACGTCCCGGCGCAAGCCGCCCCGCGTGCGCCGCTGGATATTGCCGTCACGGTCAAGGGCGGCCAGCCGGGCGAAGTGGCCTATGCGACCTTTGCCGCCGTCGATCTTGGCATCCTGAACCTGACCGCGTTCAAATCCCCCGATCCGTCGGCGTATTACTTTGGCCAGCGCAGGCTGGGGGTCGGCATCCGTGACATCTACGGGCGGCTGATCGACGGGCTGAACGGGGCCGAAGGCACACTCAGGTCTGGCGGCGATTCGGGCGCGCAGGCCCGGCTACAGGCCCCGCCGCCGACCGAAGAGCTGGTCGCCTATTTCACCGGCCCGGTGGCGGTGGGCAAAGACGGCAAGGCGCATGCCAGCTTTGACCTGCCGTCATTCAACGGCACTGTCCGTGTCATGGCCATTGTCTGGTCAAAGACCGGGGTCGGGCAGGCACAGGCCGATGTGCTGGTGCGTGACCCCGTGGTTGTCACGGCCAGCCTGCCCCGGTTTCTGGCACCGGGCGATCAAAGCCGCCTGCTGCTGGAATTTGTTCATGCCAGCGGCCCCTCTGGCCGCATCGGGCTGGATGTTTCGTCAAAGGGGCTGAAACTTGGCCCGGTGCCGTCCGGGTTTGATCTGGCCGACAAGGGCAAGCAGGTGATTTCCGTTCCCGTAACCGCCGGGCAGACCGGCAACCAGACGGTCACCGTGGCCCTGACCACCGCCGATGGCCGCCAGTTGACCAAGGTTCTGACGGTTCCGGTTCAGGTGAACGACCCCGAACTGGCGCGCACCAGCCGCTTTACCCTGGCACCGGGAGAAAGCTTTACCTTTGACCGGAATGCCTTTGCCGGCCTTGATCCCGATTCGGCGCTGGCCACGCTTGCGGTCGGCCCGCTGGCACGGCTGAACGCGCCCGGCCTGCTGGCGGCGCTGGACCGCTATCCCTTTGGCTGCACCGAACAACTGACCTCTCGCGCCCTGCCGCTGCTTTACTTTGACGAGATGGCGCAGGTCATGCAGCTGGATCAGGCCAAAGACATCCGTGAGCGGATCGATCAGGCGATCGGCAAGATCCTGACAAACCAGTCGTCCCAGGGCAGTTTCGGCATGTGGGGGCCGGGGATGGCCGACCCCTGGCTTGATGCCTTTGTCACCGATTTCCTGTCGCGCGCCAGGGCGCAGGGCATTGCGGTGCCTGACATTGCCTTCCGCTCGGCGTTGGACAATCTGCGCAATCAGGTGAACTACACCCCCGATTTCGACACGGGCGGCGAGGCGCTGGCCTATCAGCTGATGGTGCTGGCGCGTGAGGGTGCGGCGGCAATCGGTGATCTGCGCTACTATGCCGATGTGAAGGGCGATGCGTTCAGCACGCCCACGGCGGCGGCCCAACTGGGCGTGGCGCTGGCCAGCTATGGCGACCAGAGGCGGGCTGATGCCATGTTCGCGCGGGCTGCCGCCCTGCTGAAAGGGCTGCCTCTGGACGAGGCGGAGCAACTTTTCCGTGCCGATTTCGGCACCAACCTGCGCGATGCCGCCGCGCTGCTGGCCCTGTCTGCCGAGGCCGGTTCCACGGTGGTGGACCAGGATGCGCTGACAGCCCGCATTGCCGCGCGCGGCGGCATTCTTTCAACACAGGAAGCGACCTGGGCGCTTCTGGCCGCCCATGCGCTGATTGCGGCACAGGCTGCCGACGGGATCACGCTGAACGGCACGCCGGCCGATGGCCCGCTGGTGCGCGTGCTGAACCGCGATGCGGCGCAGCCGGTTGTCGTTGCCAACAGCGGCGCGCGCGATACGATGCTGACCGTCACCGCCTTTGGCATTCCGACCGAACCGGAACCTGCGGAGGGCAACGGCTATGCCATTGCCCGCAGCTACCACACGCTGGACGGCCAGCCTGCCGATATCGCCAGCGTTCCGGTGGGAACCCGGCTGTTGACCGTGCTGAAGGTGACGCCCTTTGCATCCGGCGCGGCGCGGCTGATTGTCAGTGACCCGCTGCCTGCGGGGTTCGAGATTGACAACCCGAACCTGATCCGGGGCGGCGACCTTACCGGGCTTCAGTCCTTTGACCTGCAATCGGACGTTGCCCATTCCGAATTCCGGCAGGACCGCTTCCTGACGGCCATCGACCGGTTCGGTCCCGCGCCGTTCCAGTTGGGCTATATCGTTCGCGCCGTGTCGCCCGGCACGTTCCACCACCCGGCGGCCACGGTGGAAGACATGTATCGCCCGGACTTCCGCGCGCGCAGCGACGCGGGCGTGGTGACCGTGACCGAGTGATGGGCGCGCGCTGGCTTCTTGCGCTGGCGGCCTGCCTGTGGCTGGCCGCCCTTGGGCGGGATGCGGCGGACCGCTGGGTGGCGGCAACCGTGCTGCCGCCGCTTGTGCCCGACAGTTCGGTCGAGGTGCTGGACCGCAATGGCGTGCTGCTGCGCGCCTTTCAGGTGGAAGACGGCCGCTGGCGGCTGGCCGTGGATCAGGGGTCGGTCGATCCCGCCTATCTGGCGATGCTGGTCGCCTATGAGGACCGCCGTTTCCATACCCATTCCGGGGTTGACCTGCGCGCGCTGCTGCGGGCGGCGGTGCAGGCGGCGTGGAACGGGCGCGTGGTGTCTGGCGGATCGACGCTGACCATGCAGGTGGCCCGTCTGCTGGAAAACGGCGGAACCGGGCAGGTTTCCGGCAAGCTGCGTCAGATGCGCGTGGCCCTGGCGCTGGAACGCCGTCTGTCAAAGCAGCAGATCCTTGGGCTGTATCTGAATCTGGCACCCTTTGGCGGCAATCTTGAAGGGGTCCGCTCGGCGACGCTGGCCTATTTCGGCAAGGAACCACGCCGCCTGACGCCAGCGGAAGCGGCCCTGCTGGTGGCCATTCCGCAGTCGCCCGGGGGTCGCCGCCCGGACCGGCATCCGGACCGGGCCGAAGCGGCCCGCAGCCGCGTGCTGAACCGGGCGGTCGGTGCGGGCCTGATCGATGCCGATCAGGCCGCAGCCGCGCGGACCGAAGCCGTGCCGGACCATCGCCGCCCGGTTCCCGCCCTGGCCCCGCACCTGGCGGACCGGATGCGGGCGGCGGACCCGGTGCTGCGCCGCCATCAGCTGACCCTGGATGCCCGGTTGCAGGCACAGATCGAGACGCTGGCGGCCGATGCCGTGGCCGCCCGGCCGGAGGCGCTGCAGGTGGCGATCGTCATTGCAGACCACCGCTCGGGCGAGGTGCTGGCCTCGGTCGGATCGGCGGCCTACACCGGTGATGCACGGCAGGGGTTTGTTGACATGACCTCTGCGCTGCGGTCGCCCGGATCAACGCTGAAACCGCTGATCTATGCGCTGGCCTTTGACGAAGGTCTGGCGCATCCCGAAACGCTGCTGGAAGACCGCGCGACGGATTTCGGCGGCTATGCGCCGCAGAACTTTGACCGCACCTTTCACGGCACGATCCGCGCGCGCGAGGCGTTGCAGCTTTCGCTGAACATCCCTGCCGTCGCCCTGACCGATGCCATGGGCCCGGCCCGGCTTCTGGCCGGGCTGCGCCGCGCGGGGGTCAACCCGGCGATCCCGGGAAACCAGCCGGGGCTGGCGGTGGCGCTGGGCGGGGTGGGCGTGACGCTGAACGACATGGTGCAGCTTTACGCTGCACTGGCGCGGGGGGGCGTGACGCTGCCCCTGCGGGTGACAGGCACCGGCACCGGGGGGGGCCGTCTGGTTTCGGCGACGGCGGCCTGGCAGGTGGCCGATATCCTGTCCGGTCTGCCGCCGCCGCCCGGCGCGCCGGAAAACCGTCTGGCCTACAAGACCGGCACCAGTTACGGGCACCGCGATGCCTGGGCGATCGGCTTTGACGGGCGTCATGTGATCGGCGTCTGGATGGGGCGGGCCGATGGCTCGCCGGTGCCGGGGGCCTTTGGCGGCGAGCTTGCCGCCCCTGTGCTGTTCCAGGCCTTCAACCGGCTGAAACCGCAGATTGATCCGCTGCCGCCGCCGCCGCCCGCAACGCTGCTGGTGTCGAACGCACAGTTGCCTGCCCCGCTGCAACGCTTTCGCCCGCGCACCGCCGCCTTTCAGGCCGCCGATGCGCCCCGCGTGGCCTTTCCCCCCGACGGGGCGCAGGTGGAACTGGTGGGCGGCACGCTGCTGGTGCGGGTGGGGGGCGGCAAGGCCCCCTTCACCTGGCTGGCCGATGGACGGCCCGTCGCCGTGGCAACGCGGGCGCGCGATACCCTGCTGGACCTGCCGGGCGCGGGGTTTGTCACACTGTCGGTGATCGACGCAACCGGGCAGTCGGCCCGGACGCAGGTGCGCCTGTTGCAGCCCTGATCAGCCGTTTTCGCGCAGCACCTGGCCCGCCAGATACAGCGATCCGCAGATCAGGATGCGCGCCTCGGGGTCGGCACCGGCGATGCGCTGCACCGCCTCCAGGACGCTGTCGGCCGTTGTGGCGGACAGCCCTGCGGCACGGGCGGCTGCCTGCGTCGCTTCCGCCGGAAGGGTGTTCTTTTCCCCCGGAATGGACACCGCCGTCAGGCTGTCGGCATGGCGGGCAAGCGGGCGCAGGTAGCCGCCGATATCCTTGGTGTTCAGCATCCCGCAGATCAGATGTGTCGGGCGTTTGGGCATCCGCGCCAGCGTGGCGGCCAGCGCCTCGCCCCCGGCCGGGTTGTGGCCGCCGTCCAGCCAAAGCTCGGCCCGGCGGGCCGCCGCCACCAGCGGACCCTGCCGCAGGCGCTGCATCCGCGCGGGCCAGACCGCCTGCGTGACGGCGGCTTCGCACACCGCTGCATCAAATCCAAGGTGGCGCAGGGCCGCGATGGCCGCACCCGCATTCTGGATCTGGTGCGGACCGGGCAGGTTCGGCAGGGGCAGGTCCACAAGACCGCTTTCGTCCTGATAGATCATCCGCCCGCGATCTTCGCCGATGTGCCAGTGCTGGCCATGCACCAGCAGCGGCACGCCCAGCCGGGCCGCGCGGGCTTCGATCACGGCCAGACCGTCGTCGGTCTGCGGCCCGACGATGCAGGGCACCCGGCGCTTGAGGATGCCCGCCTTTTCCCCGGCGATCTCGGCCACCGTTTCGCCCAGATACTGCTGATGGTCCAGGCTGACCGGGGTGATGATGGTCAGGCGCGGGGCCGCGATGACATTGGTTGCATCCAGCCGCCCGCCCAGACCCACCTCCAGCAGCGTCCAGTCCGCCGGGGTGCGGGCAAAGGCCAGAAAGGCCGCGCAGGTGGTGATTTCAAAGAAGGTGACCGGATCGCTGCCATTGGCGGTCACGCATTCGTCCAGAAGGGCGGCAAGCGCGGGTTCCGAAATCAGCGTTCCCGCAAGCCGGATGCGTTCGTGAAACCGGGCAAGATGCGGCGAGGTATAGGCATGTACAGGCTGACCCGCCGCCTCCAGCCCGGCGCGGATCATGGCCAGGGTAGACCCCTTGCCATTTGTTCCGGCGATATGGATGACCGGCGGAATGCGGCCTTCGGGATGGTCCAGTGCCGAAAGCAGGCGATGCACACGGTCCAGCGTCAGGTCGATGACCTTGGGATGCAGCGTCATCATCCGCTCAAGAATGGCATCCGACGTGCCGGTCACGCCTTGACCCCGGCCGGTTCCGCGGGTTCCGGTGCCGCGATGGGTCCGGGTGCAGGCAGGTCGCCCCGCACGGCGGGCGGAAGCTGCATCAGCATCCGGGTCAGGATGATCAGCTCGTCGCGCAGTGCCTTGCGGTGGGTGACACGGTCCAGCATGCCATGGTCCAGCAGGTATTCGGCGCGCTGGAACCCCTCGGGCAGCTTTTCGCGGATGGTCTGCTCGATCACGCGCGGACCGGCAAAGCAGATCAGCGCGTTCGGCTCGGCGATCTGCACATCGCCCAGCATGGCATAGGATGCGGTGACGCCGCCCGTTGTGGGATGGGTCAGCACGACGATGTAGGGAAGGTTCGCCTCTTTCAGCATCTGCACCGCAACGGTTGTGCGCGGCATCTGCATCAGGGACAGGATGCCTTCCTGCATCCGGGCGCCGCCTGCGGCCGAAAACAGCACCAGCGGGCGTTTCAGCTTCACCGCCCGTTCAGCGGCGGCAATGACGGCATTGCCCACATACATGCCCATGCTGCCGGCCATGAAGGCAAAGTCCTGTGCCGCGGCCACGATGGGGGTGCGACCGATTTCGCCTTCGGCGACCAGCATCGCCTCTTTCTCGGATGTTGCCTTCTGGGCGGCCTTCAGGCGGTCGGGGTATTTCTTCTGGTCGCGGAAATGCAGCGGATCGGCCAGCGGTTCGGGGACCTTCACTTCGGTAAAGATGCCGCCGTCAAACAGCGCGGAAAAGCGCGCGCGCGGGCTGATCGCCATGTGGTGATCGCACCCGGTGCAGACGAACAGGTTGTCCGACAGTTCGCGGTGGAACAGCATGGTTCCGCATTCGGGGCATTTCGTCCACAGGTTCTCGGGCACCTCGCGGCGCGAGAACAGCGAGTTGATCTTGGGGCGGACGTAGTTCGAGATCCAGTTCATCGCAGGGGATGCCCTTTGGTCGCGGCGGTTGGCCTTGCAGATAAGCCGGGGGGGCGGGAAAAGCAATTCGGAAGGGTGGGATGTTTGCATGACCGGCCCGGAGAAACGTGGTCACAAAGTGCTTTCTGCACAGTGCCTTTCACCCGGCACCGCGCTATGCTGCCGGTCATGGCGCAAAGCAGCCCCGGGAAAAGGAAGCATACCGATGTCCACCGGAACGATGTATTCCACGGTTTCGCCGCTGATCGCGGCGTCGCTTTCGCCGGTGTTTCTGCTGTCGGCCATCGGCACGACGCTGCTGATCATCGACACGCGGCTGAACCGGATCGTGGATCGCAGCCGGATGCTGGAAACATCGCTGAGGTCGCCAACGGATCAGGACATCCGGCTGGAAGAAGAGTTGCTGTTCTACCTTGCCCGGGCGAACCGGATCCGCTGGGCGGTGTTCAGCTGCACCCTTGCCTCGCTTTCTCTGGCGCTTGCGGTCATTACCCTTTTCCTTGATGCGCAGACAAAGGTGCAGCTGACACCGGTGGTCGAAACCCTGTTCGTCTGCGCGGTGCTGTTTCTGGTGACAGGGCTGGTGCTTTACATGCTGGACGTGCTGCTGGTGAACCGGGCGCTGGATTTCACCCGCGGCCGGATGATGGATGCAAGAGCAGCGGCAAAGGCGCGACTGGATGCAGAGACGACACTGGTCACGCGGACAGATGTCTGATCCACAGACGGCGTGGCCATTCCCGGCTTGCCCGTCCCGCCTGCGCCCTTTATCTGGCGTAGCCAGCCAGATGTTCCGGAGGACCCCATGACCAGCCAGCGCTTCGACAAGTCCAGATTGCCCAGCCGCCATGTGACGGAAGGCCCGTCGCGGGCACCGCACCGCAGCTACTTCTACGCAATGGGGATCACCGAACAGGAAATCCACCAGCCCTGGGTCGGCGTTGCCACCTGCTGGAACGAGGCGGCCCCCTGCAACATCGCGCTGAACCGGCAGGCGCAAAGCGTGAAGATGGGCGTGAAGAAGGGCGGCGGCACCCCGCGCGAGTTCACCACCATCACCGTCACCGACGGCATCGCCATGGGGCATGAAGGGATGCGATCCTCGCTTGCCTCGCGCGATGCAATTGCCGATACGGTCGAACTGACCATGCGCGGGCATTGTTATGATGCCCTTGTCGGGCTGGCAGGCTGCGACAAATCGCTTCCCGGCATGATGATGGCGATGGTGCGGCTGAACGTGCCGTCGGTGTTCATCTATGGCGGGTCGATCCTGCCGGGCAAGCTGAACGGGCGCGACGTGGTGGTGCAGGACGTGTTCGAAGCGGTCGGCAAGCATCAGGCCGGAACCATGTCTGACGCCGAACTGGATATTCTGGAACGGGTCGCCTGCCCCAGCGCCGGGGCCTGCGGCGGGCAGTATACGGCCAACACCATGGCCTGCGTCTCTGAGGCCATCGGGCTGGCGCTGCTCAATTCCTCCGGGGCACCGGCACCTTATGAAAGCCGCGACCAGTATGGCGATGCCTCGGGCGTGGCGGTGATGAATCTGATCGAAAAGAATATCCGCGCCCGCGATATCGTGACGCGCAAAAGCCTGGAAAACGCGGCCCGCGTCGTGGCCTGTACCGGCGGGTCGACCAATGCCGGCCTGCACCTGCCGGCCATTGCGCATGAGGCGGGGATCGATTTCGATCTGTTCGATGTCTGCGACATCTTCCGCGATACGCCCTATTTCGTCAGCCTGCGGCCGGGCGGGCAGTACGTGGCCAAGGACATGTACGAGGTGGGCGGCGTGCCCGTGGTGCTGAAAGAGTTGCGCAAGGCCGGGCTGCTGCACGAAGACTGCATCACGGCGTCCGGCAAATCCCTGGGCGAGGAGCTGGACCTGATCACGCGTGAGGCTGACGGCCGCGTAATCTACCCCATCGAAACCCCGATCACCAGGACCGGCGGCGTTGTTGGCCTGAAGGGCAACATCTGCCCGGACGGGGCCATCGTGAAGGTCGCGGGCATGAGCGATGAAGAGCAGGTCTTCACCGGCCCCGCCCGCGTCTTTGACTCCGAGGAAGAGGCGTTTGAGGCGGTGCAGCAGCGTGCCTACAGCGAAGGCGAGGTCATCGTGATCCGCAACGAAGGCCCCGCAGGCGGGCCGGGGATGCGCGAGATGCTGGCCACCACCGCCGCCCTGTCGGGGCAGGGCATGGGCAAGAAGGTGGCACTGATCACCGACGGGCGCTTTTCGGGGGCCACGCGCGGCTTCTGCGTGGGCCATGTCGGGCCGGAAGCGGCGCATGGCGGGCCGATTGCCCTGCTCAAGACCGGCGATGTCATCACCATCAACGCGCTGACCGGCACGCTTTCGGTGGCGCTGACCGATGCCGAGCTTGCGGCGCGCAAGGCGCAGTGGGCCGGCCCGCGCCGGACCCAGTACGAAACCGGCGCGGTGTGGAAATTCGCCAAGCTGGTCGGCGGGGCGCGCTGGGGGGCCGTGACCCATCCCGGTGCCAAGGCCGAACGGCATATCTACATGGATCAGTAAACCTTGCGGTGCTGACCTGAAAACGGCGGCCTTCCGGGGCCGCCGTTTTGCTGTCTGCGGTCTGGATCGTTCCGGTTCTGGCCGTCACCAGCGCGACAGGGCCGCCTCATCCTGATCCGTGGCGGCCACCCATGCGCCGCCCGAGGCGGTGATTTCCTTTTTCCAGAACGGTGCGCGGGATTTGAGGTAATCCATCAGGAAGTCCGCAGCGGCAAAGGCGCTTCCCCGGTGGGCGGCGGCGGTGGCCACCATCATGATCGGCTCGCCCACGCGCAGCGTGCCATGGCGGTGGATCACCAGCGCATCGATCAGTTCCCACCGCGACACGGCCTGCAAGGTGATGTCCCGGATCGCCCGTTCGGTCATGGCGGGGTAATGTTCGATTTCCATTGCCGTCAGGCCGCCTGCCAGATCACGCACAATGCCGGTAAACGTAACCACCGCCCCGGCCCCGGCAGCCGCCTGCGCAAAGGCCGCCGTTTCATGGCCGATGTCAAACGGCGCGCTCTGGATGGCGACACGCATGTCAGCCGCCCGTCATCGGGGGAAAGAAGGCCACTTCGCGCACGCCCGCCAGCGGGGCTGCGAAATCGGACAGGTCCTGGTCAAGGGCGACGCGCAGCGCGGCAAGATCGGCAAAGGCCGCCGCATAGCGGTCTTCCCGCGCGGAAAGCTCGGCGACAAGATCGGCCACGGTGACGGCCGATGTCTCGATCCGTTCGCGCGGCAGGCCGATGCGTTCGCGCACCCAGGCGAAGTACAGCACGTCGATCATCGCTCATCCCGCAGGAAGGGCAGGGATTTGCGGAAGTAATCCCAGCCGGTGACAAAGGTCAGGGCGGCGGCAACCCAGATCAGCACCAGTCCCACCAGCGTTGCCAGGGAAGAACAGCCCCGCGCGCCGCAGGACCGGATCGGATCGGCCACCCCTGCCCTGACGGCTTCGGCATATTGCTCGGGCGTCATGCCCTGGCGCGCGATCCCTTCCAGATGTTCAAGGCCGGTGCCCAGGAACAGGACGGCAATCGCAACCATCTGGGCGGTCGTCTTCCATTTGGCAAGCGGTGTGACGGCCAGAAGCCGCGCCTTTGCGCCCAGAAACTCTCTGAGACCGCCCACAAAGATTTCCCTGAACAGAATGACCGTCGCCGGCAGGATCAGCCAGGGGTTCATCCCGGAATAGCCGGTGATGATCAGCAGCGCGATCACCACCATGGCCTTGTCGGCAATCGGATCAAGCATTGTGCCGAACTTGGACTCCTGCTTCCAGAGCCGGGCCAGATAGCCGTCAAACCAATCGGTGATCGCGGCGGTGATGAACAGGGTCAGGGCAAACCAGTCTGCCAGGGGGCGGTTGAAGTACAGGAACATCACCGCCACACCGGGGGCGGCAAGCAGGCGCAGGACCGTCAGGATATTGGGAAGGTTCCATTTCATGATGTGGGGATAGCCGATCACGGGGACAGAGGGAACAGGAATAGCGCAAAGGCATCTTAGCATTGCGTGCCGAAAACAGCGCGTAACGCCTTGAAATAATTCAAACCGGCAGGGAAAGCGCCACGGCCCTGCGCCGCGCTTCGGCACCGGGCCGTTCGCCGCACCGTCCCGCTGCGGGTATCAGGCCTTTCCGGGGGCCGTAGCCGCAGGGCGGCTGGCCGAAATCGTCCAGACAAGGTGCGCGATGGCTGCACCCAGAATGATTGCACCACCCAGAAGCGTTGCCGGCGGCGGCACCTCTTTCAGGAACACAAACACCCAGAACGGTGCAAAGCCCGCATTGAGGATGCCGAGCAGTCCCGATTGTGCCGCCGGAATCCGGGTTGCAGCCGTGAAGATCAGCAGATTGCCGATTGCAAGCTGTAACGCGCCGAAGACCGCCAACAGGGCGATGTCCTGCGGCTGGACCATGGAGAAATCCGCAAGCGGCAGGGCAAGCAGGCCGCTGGCAAGAACGGTCAGCGTGATGGTGGGCAGGATATCGATGGTCTGGCAGCGCCGCAGCACAAGCACAACCGCCGCATACAGAAAGACGCAGACCAGCGCGAGCAGGTCACCCAGGACCGCCCCCGATCGCGCACCGGCCAACATCATCACCGCAATGCCGATAAAGCCTGCAATCGCGGCCAGCAGCGTGGCACGTTCCACCCGTTCGCCCAGCAGCAGCCACGCCCCCAGCGCCGCAACGAAGGGGGCGGTGGCGAAGATCATGAAGAAATTCGCGACACTGGTCAGGCTCAGCGACAGGATGTTCAGGACCATGCCCGCAGAGTTCAGGGCAACAAGGACCGCTCCCCAGACGCCAACCCCTGCAAGGGCGCGCAGCGTCCCCCTGCCGTCGCGGACTGCAAGCAGCACGAACAGAAAGGCAAAGGCGGCAAGACCACGCCCGCAGGCGGTCGTGAACCCGTCGGTCGGCAACAGCCGGGTGAACAGGCCCGAGGTCGAGTCTGCGGCGGCTCCGGCCAGCAAAAGCAGAAGGCCGGATTGTCCAGGCGTAAGGCTGCGCATCAAGGAAGGGGTCCGTTGCGGCAAAGAGGCAGATCTGCCGCTGCATCTCATATGCGGCGGCGCGTGGCAATGCGGCCCGGGGGAAGCGGCCACCGTCGGCCTGTCCGCCCGGATCAGCCCCTTGCGTGGAAAAAGTCGTAGATGCTTTGCGCCAGGGTATCCGAGATTCCGTCAACCGCCTTCAGGTCATCCACCGCCGCGCGGCCAACCGCCTTGGCACTGCCGAAATGGGCCAGAAGGGCGCGTTTGCGGGTGGCCCCGACGCCGGGAATGTCATCCAGCGGCGTCGCGCTGACGGCCTTTGCCCGCCTGGCGCGATGTGCGCCGATGGCCCAGCGGTGCGCCTCGTCCCGCAGGCGCTGCACGAAGTACAGCACGGGCGAGGTATGGGGCAGCGCAAAGGGGGGCTGGCCGGGGCGATGGAATTCCTCTTTGCCCGCGTCGCGGTCCACGCCCTTGGCGACACCGGCCATGGCGATGTCGTCGATGCCAAGTTCCGCCAGAATCTCTGCCACCGCGCTGACCTGCCCCGCGCCGCCGTCGATCAGCAGCAGGTCCGGCCAGGCATCTGACGACCGGTAGGGGTCTTCCTTCAGCAGGCGTTCAAAACGCCGGGTCAGCACCTCTTTCATCATGCCGAAATCATCGCTGTTGGCCCCGGCGCCGGACCGGATGTTGAACTTGCGGTACTGCGACTTGAGAAAGCCGTCCGGCCCGGCCACGATCATGCCACCCACGGCATTGCTGCCCTGGATGTGAGAGTTGTCGTAAACCTCGATCCGCTTTGGCGGCGCGTCCAGGGAAAAGGCTTCGGCAAGACCGGCCAGAAGCCTGTTCTGCGACGCGCCTTCGGCCATCTTGCGCGCCAGGCTTTCGCGGGCATTGCGGGCGGCGTTTTCCACCAGTTCGGCCTTTTCGCCGCGCCGGGGCACCGCCAGCGCCACCTTGCGCCCGGCGCGGTCGGACAGAAGCTGGGTCACCAGATCTTCATTCTCGACGGGGTGCGACAGCAGGATCAGCCCTGGCGGGTCCTTGTCGTCATAGAACTGGGCCAGAAAAGCCTCCAGGATTTCGGGCGCTTCCGCCCCGGCCCCGGTGCGCGGATAGAAATCGCGGTTGCCCCAGCTTTGGTTGGCGCGGATGAAGAATACCTGGACACAGGCCTGCCCGCCTTCCAGATGCAGCGCAATGACGTCGGCCTCGGCGACGCCCCTGGGATTGATGCCCTGGGCCGACTGCACCTGGGTCAGGGCGCGGATGCGGTCGCGCAGGGCGGCGGCCCGTTCGAATTCCATCGCCGCAGAGGCTTCGGCCATCGCCGCAGCCAGATCGGCCTGAACCCTGGTTGTCTTGCCTTGCAGGAAAAGCTCGGCGTCCCCGACCAGGGTTGCATAATCGTCGCGCCCGACCTTGCCGACGCAGGGCGCTGCACAGCGCTTGATCTGATACAGAAGGCAGGGGCGCGTGCGGCTTTCGAAGACCGCGTCCGTGCAGGTGCGCAGCAGGAAGACCTTCTGCAGCTGGTTAAGCGTGCGGTTCACCGCCCCCGCGCTTGCGAAGGGACCGAAATAGCTGCCCTTTTCAGACCGTTTGCCCCGGTGTTTCCTGATCTGGGGAAAGGGGTGGTGTTTGGCGATCAGGATGTCCGGAAAACTTTTGTCGTCACGCAGCAGCACGTTGTAGCGCGGCTTGAGCTGCTTGATCAGGTTCTGTTCCAGCAAAAGCGCTTCGGTTTCGGTGCGCGTCGTCAGAAACATCATCGACGCGGTTTCGCCGATCATCCGGGCAATGCGGCCGGAATGGCCCGACGGCCGGGCATAGGAGGCCACCCGCGCCTTCAGGTTGCGTGCCTTGCCGACATAAAGCACCGTGCCCACAGGATCGAGCATGCGGTAGACGCCGGGAGAGGTGTCTATCGTCTTGAGATAGCCCTGAATGACCGTGTGCCCGGAAGGTGCCCCGGGCGTGGTTCCCTGATCTGCCTGCACGGTGGACTCATCCTTTCTGGAATTCACCGATTCCCGGCTTTGCCTGCAACGATAAATGCGGACGGGCAAGAAGAAACCTGTCCACGCTTTCTGTGGACAACTCTGCGCAAAACATTCCGGGAGGCTGGAATTTTCCTTGGATTCTCACACGTTCGCTACTTCGCCTGATTTTTAGGCATTTTTCTATCATGTTGTTTTATATGGATTTATTTTGGGGTGTCTGACAAATCCCTGATTTCCATGAAGGAATTGCAACGATTGTGTGATGCGCGGGTCCAAAGTGGAAAACTTTCGCCGACGGTCTGCGGAACGCCGCTGCGCGGGCCTGCACGGGCCTATTCCACGCCAAGCACATCTTCGGTTCGCCAGACCAGATGCTGTCCGCCGTCGACACACAGAATCTGGCCCGTCACGGCCTGCGCATCAAGAAAGTAGTGCATGGCCGCGACGATGTCGGACGGGTCCGCGCCGCGCTGCAGGATGGTTGCCGCCCGCTGATCCGCAAAGTGGCCTTCCGATTGCCGCGCGCCGCGCAGCGTCGGCCCCGGGCCGATCGCATTGACCCGGATATCGGGGGCCAGCGCCTGCGCCGCGGTGCGGGTCAACGCCCAAAGGCCCATCTTGGCGATGGTGTAGGTCATGAATTCCGGCGTCAGCTTGAAGACGCGCTGGTCGATCATGTTCAGGACCATCGCCTGGGCTGCGGGTTCGCCCGCCTTGTCCCGCAAGGCCGCCGGTGCCTGCGCGGCAAACTGCTGCGTCAGCACGAAAGGGGCCCGCAGGTTGGAACCGATGTGCCGATCCCAGCTGTCGCGCGTCGCACTGGCAAGCGTGTCATATTCGAAGATTGACGCGTTGTTCACCAGAAGCGTCAGCGGGCCGCCCAGCCCGCTTGCGGCGCGGGCAACCAGCGCTTCGCCCTCGGACTCGACCAGAAGATCTGCCTGCAGGGCGACTGCCTTGCGGCCCAGGGCATGAATCCGGGCAACGGTCGCCTCGGCCTCGTCCCGTGATCCGGCATAGTGGATGGCAAGGTCATAGCCGCGCCCGGCCAGCGCCAGGGCCATGGCCCGGCCCAGACGGCGCGCCGCACCTGTCACAAGGGCACGTTTCGGTGCCGCGTGCGACAGGCTCATGGTTTCTTCCCGGATGGGCCGCAGGCGCAGGGCCCCGTGCCGATGATGTAGCTGCCGCAGCGCGGGCAGGTGCCGGGCCTCAGCGCCACGGACCGCCGCCGCGCCAGCCGGCGCACCGCATCCGGGAACAAGGCCCGCCCGATCATGGCGATCAGCACCATGCCAAGCAGAAACAGCAGGATGGTCTTTACCAGCATGTCAAAGGCCGAACCGCGCCCACAGCGCGCGGTCTTCAACCTCGGACAGGGCAGAACCGGTGATCTGCGCCCCGAACCGCTGCAAAAGCGACCGGCGCTGGCCATAGGGCACCAGCCTGACCTTGTCGCCGAACAGGTCCTTCATTTTCGGCACGAGATGGGCCAGACCATCGGCAAGGCCGACACGCACCGCCCCGGCACCCACCCAGATGTCGGCGTTGAACAGATCGGCGGAGTCATCCAGCCGCACACCGCGCCGCGCCTTTACATGTGCGATGAAGGCCTGATGGATGGGGTCCTGCAGCGCTTTCAGGCGGGCCACATCCTCGGGCTTTTCGGGCAGGAACGGGTCCGCCAGGCTTTTGGACCGGCCCGAGGTGACGACACGGCGCTCGATGCCCTGGCGCGCCATGAATTCCGGAAAGCCGAAACTGGCGAAGATCACCCCGATGGACCCGACGATGGAACTGTCATCAATCCAGATCTGATCCGCCGCGCAGGCCAGCCAATAGCCCCCCGATGCCGCCACATCTTCGACAAAGGCGTGTACAGGCACGTCCTTTTCCCTGGCCAGCCGTTGGATGCGGGCGGCGATCAGCGAAGATTGCACCGCAGAGCCGCCCGGTGAATTGATCACCAGCGCAACCGCACAGGGCTTGCCGCGCGTGAAGGCCCTTTCGATCAGGGCGGCCAGCGCCGCGTCGTTCAGGCCGCTGCCGCCACGCCCGCCGGCGGCGATGACACCCTGCAGCCGGATCACGGCGACAAGCGGCTGTTTCTTCAGGAACGGGATGAAGCGTCTCATGATCCCCGACTTAGGGCGGCAAGGCGGCGTCAGCAAGCCGGTTCCACTGCGATCATTGCCCGCTGGCGGCTTTGATGCAATGACGGGGGCATGATCGACAAGCTGGAAATGTTCATCGCCCTGGCCAACGAGCGCCATTTCGGCCGCGCTGCCGATGTCTGCGGCGTGACCCAGCCGACGCTGAGTTCCGCCATCCGGCAATTGGAAGACCAGCTTGGCGTGCAGCTTGTATTCCGCGGGTCGCGGTTTCAGGGGCTGACGCCCGAAGGTGTGCGGGTTCTGGACTGGGCGCGGCGCATTGTCAGCGACATGCGGGCGCTGCGGGCCGAAATGAAGGTGGTGCGATCCGGCCTGTCGGGCAATGTCCGGATCGGGGTTATCCCCACCGCGCTTCCCATGGTGGCAGAGCTGACCGCCCCGTTCATTCTGCGCAACCCGAATGTGCGCGTTTCGATCCTGTCGCGCACCTCTGGCGAGATTCTGGCAGAGATCGAAAGCCTGGAGATCGATGCCGGCATCACCTATCTGGACAATGAACCGCTGGGGCGCGTGGCGCAGGTGCCGCTTTACACTGAATTCTATCGCCTGCTGTGCGCGCCCGGCACGCCGCTTGCCGGAAGAGACCAGGTCACCTGGGCCGAAGTGGCCGAACAGCCCCTGTGCCTGCTGACCGCCGACATGCAGAACCGGCGCATCGTGAACCAGCATCTGGCGGAAACCGGGGCATCCGTGGTGCCGCAGGTGGAATCGAATTCCACCATTGCGCTGATCGCCCATGTCATGACGGGGCGCTGGGCCAGCGTTGTGCCCATGAAACTCGCCGGGATGGCGCTGGCCGGCGGTCTGGTCGCCGTGCCCATCGTCGCGCCGGAGGCCGAACATCTTATCGGTCTGGTCACGGCCCGGCGCGACCCGCTGACCCCTGTGCTCGCCGCCCTTCTGGCCGAAGCCGAACGGCTGGCCCGATAGACACCTTCTATCGTTCAACGAGTAATCAATATTGATTTGCCTATCGATTGGGATAGAACTGCGGCCACGCCAAGCGGAGGGCCATGATGATGCCGGGCAGCACAGACAGTGCCGAGCAGATCGGGGACATCCTGCGTGCGCATGATGGCCTGGAAGGGCCGCTGCTTCCGGTCCTGCACGCGGTGCAGGCAGCCTTCGGGTACATCCCCGGGGACGCACTGCCCTTGATCGCGCAGCATCTGAACATCAGCCGGGCCGAAGTGCATGGCGTGATCAGCTTCTACCACGATTTCCGCGAAGAACCGGCGGGCCGTCATGTGCTGAAACTGTGCCGGGCCGAGGCTTGCCAGGCCATGGGCGCAGACCGTGTCGCCGCCCATGCCAGGGACGCGCTGGGCATCGGGTGGCACCAGACCACGCCTGATGGTGCCGTAACGCTGGAGCCGGTGTTCTGCCTTGGGCTTTGCGCCTGCGCGCCGGCGGCACTTGTTGACGGGCGCGTCGTGGGCCGCGTGGACGAGGCGCGCGTTGATGCGCTGATCGCAGAGGTGCGGCTGTGAGGATTTACGTCCCCCTCGACTCGGCGGCCAAGGCGCTTGGCGCGCAAGAGGTTGTTGCGGCCGTGAAGGCCGAGGCGCTGCGGCGCGGCCTTGAGGTGACCGTGGTCCGCAACGGGTCGCGCGGCATGGTCTGGCTGGAGCCGCTGCTTGAGGTGGACAGCGCAGCGGGCCGCATGGCCTTCGGGCCGGTCGGACCGGGCGATGTGGCGGGGCTGTTCGATGCAGGCTTCGGTGCGCATGACAAGGCGCTGGGGCTGACCGATGACCTGCCCTGGATGAAGGCGCAGACGCGCCTGACCTTCGCGCGCTGCGGCGTGATCGACCCGCTGTCGCTGGAGGACTACCAGGCGCATGGCGGGCTGACCGGCCTGCGCCGCGCCCTGGGGATGACGCCGGACGCCATCGTGGCCGAAGTCACCGACTCGGGCCTGCGCGGCCGGGGCGGGGCGGGCTTTCCCACCGGGATCAAGTGGAAGACGGTGGCGGGTGCCACGGCAGACCGCAAATACATCGTCTGCAACGCCGATGAAGGCGACAGCGGCACTTTCGCCGACCGCATGATCATGGAAGGCGATCCCTTCACCCTGATCGAAGGCATGGTGATTGCGGGGCTGGGCGTCGGTGCGGACAAGGGGTTCATCTATTCCCGGTCGGAATACCCCGATGCCAATGCCGTGCTGGCGGACGCAATCCGGCTGGCGCGCGCTTTCGGCTTGCTGGGGGCCAGCGTGCTGGGCCTTGGGCCTGCCTTTGACATCGAACTGCGCATCGGCGCGGGGGCCTATGTCTGCGGCGAGGAAACCGCGCTGCTGAATTCGCTGGAAGGCAAGCGCGGCGTGGTGCGCGCCAAGCCGCCGCTGCCCGCGCTGGAAGGCTTCATGGGCAGGCCGACCGTGGTGAACAACGTGATCTCGCTGGCCACCGTGCCGGTGATCTTTGAACGCGGGGCGTCATTTTACCGCGATTTCGGGCTGGGCCGGTCACGCGGGACGATCCCGTTGCAGATTGCCGGAAACGTCCGGCGCGGCGGGCTGTTTGAGACGGCTTTCGGGATGCCGCTGGGCACGATCATCGACGATCTGGCGGGCGGCACGGCCACCGGCCGGCCGGTCAAGGCCGTGCAGGTCGGCGGGCCGCTGGGGGCCTATTTTCCGCGCGCGCTGTTCGACACCCCCTTCGGATATGAAGATTACGCCCAGAAAGGCGGTCTGATCGGCCATGCCGGGATCGTCGTTTTCGATGACAGCGCCGACATGCTGGCACAGGCCCGCTTTGCTATGGAATTCTGCGCCATCGAAAGCTGCGGCAAATGCACCCCCTGCCGCATCGGTGCGGTGCGCGGGGTGGAAACGGTTGACCGGATCGCGCGGGGCGACGCGGCGGCGATTCCGCTGCTGACCGACCTGTGCGAGACGATGAAGGCAGGATCGCTTTGCGCGCTGGGCGGGTTCACGCCTTATCCGGTGATGTCGGCACTGACCCATTTCCCCGATGACTTCCACACATCCGCCAAAGAGGCCGCCGAATGAAGGACTTCATCATCCCGGACCGTGACTTCGGAACCCCTGCGGCGAAGTCGAAGGTGATGGTCACGCTGACCGTGGACGGCTTTGATGTGACGGTGCCCGAAGGCACCAGCGTGATGCGCGCCGCCGCCGAGGCCGGCATATCGGTGCCGAAACTTTGCGCCACCGATTCCATCGATGCCTTCGGTTCCTGCCGCCTGTGTCTGGTGGAGATCGAGGGGCGGGCCGGTACGCCCGCGTCCTGCACCACCCCCGTCGCCGCCGGCATGAAGGTGCGGACCCAGACCGCCAGGCTGAAGACCCTGCGGCGCGGGGTGATGGAGCTTTACATCAGCGACCACCCGCTGGATTGTCTGACCTGTTCGGCGAACGGCGATTGCGAATTGCAGGATATGGCGGGGGCCGTGGGCCTGCGCGATGTGCGCTATGAGGCGGTTGAGACGCATTTCAAGGCCCGCGACACATCCGGCAAGGCAAACCCGCAGTGGATGCCAAAGGACGACAGCAACCCCTATTTCACCTATGATCCCGCCAAATGCATCGTCTGCTCGCGCTGCGTGCGCGCCTGTGAAGAGGTGCAGGGCACCTTCGCACTGACGATTCAAGGGCGCGGATGGGACAGCCGGGTGTCCTTTGGGGCCAAGACCGACACAGCGCTGACATCCGATTGCGTGTCCTGCGGGGCCTGCGTTCAGGCCTGCCCGACCGCGACGCTGCAGGAAAAGTCGATCATCGACATCGGCACGCCGGAACGGTCGGTCATCACCACCTGCGCCTATTGCGGGGTCGGCTGTTCGTTCAAGGCGGAACTGCGCGGCGACGAGCTGGTGCGGATGACGCCCTACAGGCACGGCAAGGCCAACCGGGGCCATTCCTGCGTCAAGGGCCGCTTCGCCTATGGCTATGCCAGCCACAAGGACCGCATCCTGAACCCGCTGATCCGCGAAAGCATCAGCGATCCGTGGCGCGAAGTGTCCTGGGACGAGGCCCTTGGCTTTGCCGCCGACCGGATGAAGGGCATCCAGGAAAAATACGGGCGCCACTCGGTCGGGGTCATCACCTCGTCGCGCTGCACGAATGAAGAGGCCTATCTGGTTCAGAAACTGGCGCGTGCCGTCTTTCGCAACAACAACACCGATACCTGCGCCCGCGTCTGCCATTCGCCCACCGGCTATGGCCTGGGCCAGACCTTCGGCACCAGTGCGGGCACGCAGGATTTCGATTCGGTGGAACAGACCGATGTGGTGATCGTGATCGGCGCGAACCCGACCGACGGGCACCCCGTGTTCGCCAGCCGCCTGAAAAAGCGGCTGCGCAAGGGCGCAAAGCTGATCGTCATTGATCCGCGCCGGATCGATCTGGTGAAATCGCCGCATGTCAGGGCGGCCCATCACCTGCCGCTGCGGCCCGGTACCAATGTGGCGGTTGTGACCGCCATGGCGCATGTCATCGTCACCGAAGGGCTGTTTGACGAAGAGTTCATCCGCACCCGCTGCGACTGGGACGAATTCACCGATTACGCCGAATTCGTCGCCGCCCCGAACCATTCGCCCGAGGCGACGGAACTGCTGAGTGGCGTTCCGGCAAAGGACCTGCGCGAAGCGGCGCGGCTTTATGCCAGGGGCGGCAACGGGGCCATCTACTATGGTCTGGGTGTGACGGAACACAGCCAGGGGTCCACCACGGTCATTGCGATTGCCAACCTTGCCATGCTGACCGGCAACATCGGGCGGCCCGGCGTGGGTGTGAACCCGCTGCGCGGCCAGAACAACGTGCAGGGGTCTTGCGACATGGGGTCTTTCCCGCACGAACTGCCGGGCTACCGCCATGTGTCCAACGATGCCGTGCGCGACATTTTCGAAAGCCTCTGGGGTGTCAGGATCGACAACGAGCCGGGCCTGCGCATTCCCAACATGCTGGATGCCGCCGTTGAGGGCACCTTCAAGGGCCTTTATTGCCAGGGCGAGGACATCCTGCAGTCCGACCCGGACACCCGGCATGTGGCCGCAGGCCTGGCCGCCATGGACTGCGTCATTGTCCATGACCTGTTCCTGAACGAGACAGCGAATTACGCGCATGTCTTCCTGCCCGGATCGACCTTTCTGGAAAAGGACGGCACCTTCACCAATGCCGAACGCCGCATCAACCGCGTGCGCAAGGTCATGGCCCCGCGCAACGGCTATCCCGACTGGGAGGTGACGCAGCTTCTGGCCAATGCCATGGGTGCAGGCTGGACCTACACCCATCCCGGCCAGATCATGGACGAGATCGCCCTGACCACGCCCAGCTTTGCCGGCGTCAGCTATGAAAAGCTGGAAACGATGGGGTCGGTGCAATGGCCCTGCAACGAAAAGGCACCCGAGGGCACGCCGCTGATGCATGTTGACGGCTTCGTGCGCGGGCGCGGCAAGTTCATCCGCACCGAGTATGTGGCGACCGATGAGAAGACCGGCCCCCGCTTTCCGCTGCTGCTGACCACGGGCCGCATCCTGAGCCAGTATAACGTCGGCGCACAGACGCGGCGCACGGCCAATGTCGTCTGGCATCCCGAAGACCTGCTGGAAGTTCATCCCCATGATGCCGAGGTGCGCGGCATTGCCGACGGGCAGTGGGTGCGCCTGGCCAGCCGGTCGGGCGAGACGACGCTGCGCGCCAGGATCACCGACCGCGTGTCGCCCGGTGTTGTCTACACCACCTTCCACCACCCCGAAACCCAAGCCAATGTCGTTACCACGGATTATTCCGACTGGGCGACCAACTGCCCGGAATACAAGGTGACGGCGGTGCAGATCGGCCCGTCGAACGGCCCCTCTGAATGGCAGGTGGACTATGCCGAACGGGCAGAACGGTCGCGCCGCATCCTGCCTGCGGCGGAATGATGCACACCAAGCGCCCCCTGACACGTCTGGCCTATCAGGCTGGAACGTTCGAGCCGGGCACCCGGATGCTGCCCGAGGAAACGGCGGTGGCGCTGAGCTATAACGGCACCACCCAGGCGGTGATGATGGCAACACCTGCCGCGCTGGAGGATTTCGCACGCGGCTTCACCCTGACCGAAGGGATCGCGGCCCCGCACGAGATTGCCGGCATCACCGTGGTCGGGACGGACCTTGGGATTGATCTGCAGATATGGCTTCATCCCGAGGCCGAGGGTCGCCTTGCCGCGCGCCGCCGCACGATGGCCGGTCCGGTCGGGTGCGGTCTGTGTGGCATCGACTCGCTTGAAGAAGCCGTCCGGCGGCTGCCGCCGGTCGGCGCAGCGGCGCTGCGGCTGACGCCCGCGCAGATCTTTGCCGCCGTCGGCGCGCTGCCCGCGCAGCAGCCCCTTCACGATGCGACGCGGGCCGTCCATGCCGCGGCGTTCTGGACCCCGGCGCAGGGAATGGTGGCCTCGCGCGAGGATGTCGGTCGCCACAACGCGCTGGACAAGCTTGCCGGGGCGACCATCGGGATGACGCTGTCTGGCGGTGCGGTTGTGCTGACCAGCCGGGTGTCCATCGACATGGTGCAGAAATGTGCCGTCATGGGGGTGCCGGTGCTGATTGCCGTATCCGCCCCCACAGCCCATGCCGTGGACCTGGCAGAGGCGGCGGGCATCACGCTGATCGCCCTGGCGCGCAGCGACCGGTTCGAGGTGTTCACCCGCCCTGATCGCATTCTTTCACGGGAGTCGACCCATGTCGCATGACAAGCTGGCGCACATGGCAAACCAGATTGCCATTTTCTTTGAATCAAAACCGCATGACGAAGGTGTCCAAGGGGTTGCCGCCCATATCAACGCCTTCTGGGAACCCCGGATGCGGCGACAGTTGTTTGAAATGATCGACGCCGGCGGCACCGGCTTGCGCCCGCTGCTGCGCGAGGCGGCAGGATTGATCCGCCGCCCCGTTGATGCCGCCTGAGCATCGGCCGGAATTCGGTAACCCGTGCCGCGCGTGACCTTGCCCGGTTCCCGCGCGCTACCGGGGCGTTGCGGCGGCGCGCGCAGGACCCGGATGTTCCGGGCGGGGCATCGGGCCTGCCGTTGTTTCCGATTTCATGGCCTGCCCAAGGGTTGACGCGCGCCCTTGCTTCGCTATGCCCCTGGGCATGAGCGGATTTGTTTATGCGCCCCCCGACACCCCGCTGCGGCTGATCCACCACGATTCGCAGATCGTCGTGGTTGACAAGCCGGCCGGGTTGCTGTCCGTGCCGGGGCGGGGTGATGATCGTGCCGATTGCCTGATCGGGCGGCTGCGGGGGGCCTTTCCGGAGGTGCTGCTTGTGCATCGCCTTGATCTGGACACATCCGGTGTCATGGTCTTTGCCCTGACCCGGTCTGCACAGGCGAACCTGGGACAGCAGTTCGAGATGCGCCAGGTGCGCAAGGTCTATCTGGCCCGTGTCCTGGGCAGGCTGGAGCCGAAAGAAGGCCGCGTCGATCTGCCCCTGACGGTCGATTGGCCGAACAGGCCGCGCCAGCATGTGAACCACGAAACCGGGCGGCCGGCCGTGACCGACTGGCGGGTGATCCGGGCGCAGGAGGACGAAAGCCGGGTGCGGCTGATGCCGCTGACCGGCCGCAGCCATCAGCTGCGCGTGCATATGGCGCAAACCGGTCACCCGATATTGGGGGACCCGCTTTATGCCAGCGGGGCGGCCCGCGAGTTTCCCCGGCTGATGCTGCACGCGGAAAGCCTGCGGTTGCGGGATATCGAAAGCGGCAAGAGCGTTACGTTTTCGGCACCTTGCCCGTTCTGACGGCACCTTCGCGCGGCCCCGGTCCGGGTTTGGCTCGCCCGCGCAGGGTCAGTGACTGCTTGACGTGTCCGTATTTGACTTGCCCTTTTCGGAAGATCGGGGCAATGTGATTGGCTTGTATCCTGAAGCTGCGGCAACGGGGAACATGGGAGCAGGGCTTATGATGTCAGACCACCTCAGCAAGGCAATCTCACTTATCGCGGCAACGGCAATCTTCGGCGCGGCGCTGGCCGCCCCGGCGCTGGCATGCACGCGGACCTTGTTTGTCGGCGATGACGGCATGGTCGTAACGGGCCGCAACATGGACTGGAAAGAGGATATGTCCTCGAACATCTGGGTGTTTCCGGCAGGCATGGCACGCAACGGGGCTGCAGGTCCGCAGTCGGTGACCTGGACGTCGCTTTACGGCAGCGTGATCGTCTCGGGCTATGAAGCCGGCACATCGGACGGGATGAACGAAAAGGGCCTTGTCGCCAACCTGCTGTATCTGGTCGAGTCCGATTACGGTACACCCTCTGCGGATGCAAAGCTGTTGAGCATCGCCGCTTGGCCGCAATATGTCTTGGACAACTACGCCACCGTGGCCGAGGCGGTGGATGGCCTGACCTCGGAGCCCTTTGCCATTCTTGCCCCGACTATGCCCAACGGTGCCCCCGCAGCCCTGCACCTGTCAGTTTCCGATGCCACGGGTGATTCCGCCATCCTTGAGTATATCGGCGGCAAGCTGGTGGTGCACCACGGCAAGGAGTTCGTCGTGATGACGAACTCGCCCACCTATGACCAGCAACTGGCGCTCAACGCATACTGGAAGCACATCGGCGGCCTGGCCTTCCTGCCCGGCACCAACAATGCCGCAGACCGGTTTGCCCGCGCCTCGTTCCTCCTGGGCGCCATCCCGCGCAAGGCGGACCCAGCCTATATCAAGGGTGTGCCGGACCAGTCCTTCGCCAATCAGGCCGTTGCCAGCGTGATGAGCGTGCAGCGCGCGGTCTCGGTGCCGCTGGGCATTTCAACGCCGGATCAGCCCAATATATCGTCCACGATCTGGCGCACGGTTTCTGACCAGACGAACCTCATCTATTACTTCGACTCGGCTACCCGGCCCAATACATTCTGGGTGTCCCTGGCCAAGCTTGACCTGAAGGCGGGCGCACCAGTGCGCAAGCTGACGATCCAGGATGGAGAGGTCTTCTCGGGCGAGGTTTCGGCGGATTTCAAGGATGCAACCCCTTTTGCCTTCCTTCCCGCGACGCCACCCGCCCCATAACGCGGACTTGACCTTGGGCAGGCTGCATCCGGCGGCACGCCTATCTGAACGGCCTACAGGGCCAGAGGGGCCTTTGTGCCCTCGTGAAGAGCGTAAGCTGCCAGACGCGGCGCGGCGCTGTCGCGAATACGCAGGATTGTCTTGTCGGCGAGGCTTTCGGGAAACGGATCGGAGGCCAGGTTTGTAGTGGCCATGACAAGCGTCGATCCGGCGACGTTTTCCTCTTGCCCGGTCAGAAGACTGCGCAAAATGGCCCCTTTGCCGTGCCGGTGCCGGACGGCGGCCCGGCGGTTGGGCCGTGCGACGAACCTCCGCCTGAGGCTAGGGGACGCTACTCAGGACGCCGGAACATTCCGCGCAAGTCCACCCCGGACTGAATCAGGGGCCTGCCGGAACGGTCATTTGCCTGTTGTCAGGCGTTGCCGACGGGATGAGCCTGCAGTGCGCGGTCCGGGTGTCGCCGGGCATTTCCCCGCCGGAACAGCCCAAGATATCGGCCACGATCTTGCGCTGGGAGTCTGACCGGACGAACGTCATCCCTTGCTTCGACCCTGCCACCCGGGTCGGCACCTTCCAAATGTCCCTGCCAAGCTTGACCTGGAGGCGGGCGCACCGGCGCACAAGCCGACGATCCGGGAAGGTGAGGTCTTCCCGGTCTGGGTTTCTGCGGATTTCAACGCTGCGGCTTGCGTCCGTGCCATTCAGGATACTGCCGCACGCCAGCGCGCCGGTGCGGCGGCCCGGCCCCGGTTCCGTCGGCAGGTAGCAAACCTGCGGTCGGACGTGCCCGGCACGGCCCTGTTCGCGCCCTGCGCGCCAAAGCCGATCCGCCCGCACCGGGCATGACCGCGCAGGATCGCTGTTGACCGGTGCCGGGCCGGGGCACCGGGCCGCGATGATCCGTCGGCACTTCGGGTACCCCCGTGACGATGGCCCGGCATCGTGCTAACCCAAGACCATGACCCGGATCCCGTCGAAAGAGCAGATCCTGCAATGGATCGCCGATAACCCGGCCCTGACGGCCAGGCGCGACATCGCGAAGGCCTTCGGCATCAAGGATGCTGGGCGGATCGAATTGAAACGCCTGCTGAAAGAACTGGCACAGGATGGGGCGCTGGAAAAACACGGTCGCACGTATCGCGATGCCGACAAGCTGCCCCCCGTCAGCATCCTGACAATCCTGCCGCCTGACCGGCAGGGCGATCAGTTCGCGCGCCCGACCGAATGGCAGGCACCCGGGGCAGAACCGCGCATCCTGATCCTGCCCGGCAAGTCGGATGCCCCGGTGGCCGAGGGCGACCGCATTCTGGCGCGTCTGACCGAAGTTGAGGGGGAGTCCCATCAGTATGAGGCGCGGCTGATCCGGAAAATCGGATCGAACCCGGTCAGGCTGCTGGGCATTTTCCGTAAAGATGCCGAAGGCGGGCGCATCGTGCCCATTGACAAGGGTGCCGACAAGGAATGGCGCGTGGCACGCGAATTCACCCTTAACGCACGCGACGGCGAGTTGGTGGAAGCAGAACAGACCGGGCCAAGGCGGCTGGGCCTGCCGCAGGCGCGCATCGTCACCCGGCTGGGTGATCCGTCCGCCCCCGGGGCCGTGTCGCTGATTGCCATTCACCAGCACGGCATTCCCGACCATTTCCCGGATGCTGCCCTTGCCGAAGCCGATGCGGCAAAGCCCGCCACCATCAGGGGGCGCGAAGACCTGCGCGATCTGCCGCTGGTCACGATCGATCCCTGCGACGCGCGCGACCACGATGATGCCGTCTTTGCCGGGGCGGACAGCGATGCCGCCAACCCCGGCGGGCACATCCTGTGGGTCGCGATTGCCGATGTGGCGCATTACGTGCGTCCCGGATCGGCGCTGGACCACGAGGCGCGCAAGCGCGGCAATTCCACCTATTTTCCCGACCGCGTGGTGCCGATGCTTCCCGACCGTCTGTCGGGGGACCTGTGTTCCCTGCACGAAGGCGTGGTGCGTCCCTGCCTTGCGGTCCGCATCAGGCTGGACGCAGGCGGACGCAAGATCAGCCACCGCTTTGTGCGCGGCATGATGCGGTCTGCCGCAACCCTGCACTACGGCGAAGTGCAGGACGCCGCCGATGGCACCCCCAATGACAGATGCGGCCCCCTGATGGAGCGCGTCATTGCCCCGCTTTATGCGGCCTATGCCGCCGTGGCCAGGGCACGGGCGCTGCGCCAGCCGCTGGACCTTGATCTGCCCGAACGCAAGATCGTTCTGAATGAGGATGGCAAGGTCGTGTCGGTTGCCTTCCGCGACCGGCTGGAGGCGCACAGGCTGATCGAAGAATTCATGATTCTGGCCAATGTTGCCGCCGCCGAAGAACTGGTGCGCCTGCGCCGCCCGCTGCTGTTCCGGGTGCATGAGGAACCAAGCCCGGAAAAGCTGGAGGCGCTGCGCGAGGTGGCCGAAGCTTCGGGCTTTACCCTTGCCAAGGGGCAGGTGCTGAAAACCGGCCACCTGAACCGGCTGCTGGCACAGGCCGAAGGCACGGAATTTGACGAGCTGATGAACATCACCACGCTTCGGTCGATGACTCAGGCCTATTACAACCCGGCAAACTTCGGCCATTTCGGGCTGGCGCTTCAGTCTTACGCGCATTTCACCTCGCCCATCCGGCGTTATTCCGACCTGATCGTTCACCGTGCGCTGATCGCCGCGCATGGCTGGGGCGATGACGGGCTGTCCGCACAGGACATCGAAATGCTGGAAGACACCGCCAGGCTGATTTCGGATGCCGAACGGCGCAGCATGGCGGCGGAACGCGACACTGCCGACCGCTATCTTGCCGCCTATCTGTCGGACCGGATCGGGGCCGGGTTTTCGGGCCGCATCTCGGGCGTGCAGCGCTTTGGCCTGTTTGTGAAGCTGGATGAAACCGGGGCCGACGGTCTGATCCCGATCCGGTCCATCGGGCGCGAGTTCTTTCATTTCGACGCGCAGGCCCAGACCCTGATGGGGGCCGACAGCGGCATGACCATCGGTGTGGGGCAGAAGGTGATGGTTCGCCTGGCCAAAGCCGAGCCGGTCACCGGCGGGCTGGTGTTTGACCTGCTCGAGATCGAAGGTCGGCCCGCATCGGCAGGTGCCCCTGCCAAGCGCGGACGTTCTGCGCCGCGCAAACCCGGCAAGGTGGCGGCACGGGACGCCAAGCTGGCGCGCAAGGTTTTGCGCCGGCGCAAGTGACACGGGTGGGGGGCTGTCTGCCCCCCACACCCCCCGAGGATACTTGTGAACAGAAAATGAAGAGGGTCTTTGTCCTGCTGCGACCGGATGGCTTGCATTCTGCCGGTTGGAGGTCACGTTATCCTTCTGACTGGCAGGACAGGGACGGCGGCAGGGCATGCTGATCGGACGGCGACTTCTGGCAGCGCTGGGTATGGTCAGCGCAGCCTTTGCAACACCTTCGGCAGCCACCGAAACCGGCGTACCGTCTGCGCAAGGGGAAAGCAGGATGGAAACGGGAACCGAAGCAGGCTTTGCCGCCTGGGTGGCGGGTTTCCGCCCCCGCGCACTGGCGGCGGGGATCACGGGGCAGACCTTTGACAATGCCTTCCGGGATGCGCGTTTCGACCCCGCCGTTGTGGAAAAAGACCGGAACCAGAGCGAATTCACCAAGGCAATCTGGGACTATCTGGACAGCGCCGTGTCGGACGAACGGGTGGAAAACGGTCAGGCGGCGCTGCAAGACAATCTTGCGCTGCTGGAGCGGATCGAAGCGGCCTATGGCGTGGACAAGGAAGTGGTGGTGGCGGTCTGGGGCCTGGAAAGCGCCTATGGCACGTATCGCGGCACCTACCCCCTGATCGGCACGCTGGCCACGCTGGCCTGTGACGGCCGGCGGGGGGCCTTTTTCGAGGGGCAGCTTCTGGCGGCGCTGACCATCCTGCAAAACGGCGATGTCGATGCCGCCGCGATGACCGGAAGCTGGGCCGGGGCGATGGGCCACACGCAGTTCATCCCCACCTCTTACCTTGCCCATGCGGTTGATTTCACCGGCGACGGGCGGCGCGACATCTGGTCGGATGATCCGGCCGATGCTCTGGCTTCCACCGCCGCCTACCTTGCCGATGCGGGCTGGCAGGCCGGCAGGCCCTGGGGCATCGAGGTGACGCTGCCGCCCGGGTTCGATTATGGCGATACCGGGGAACGGGTGAAAAGGCCGGTCGCCCGCTGGCAGGCGCTGGGGGTGCGCAGCGTGGATGGTGGCCCCCTGCCCGATCATGGCCCGGCATCGGTCCTGCTGCCCGCCGGGGCGCAGGGGGCGGCGTTTCTGATCTTTGCCAATTTTCAGGTGATCGAAAAATACAACTCGGCCGATGCCTATGTGATCGGCATTGGTCATCTGGCCGACCGGATTGCAGGCGCCCCGCCGTTCCGCGCCGCCTGGCCCCGGCAGGACCGGGTGCTGAGCTTTGATGAACGGGTTGAACTGCAACAGCGCCTTGCCGCCGCCGGGTTTGATCCCGGCACGGCGGATGGCAAGATCGGCCCCAACACCATCGCCGCCGTGCGGGCCTTTCAGCGATCCATCGGTGCGGTGCCAGATGGTTATGCCAGCCTGGGCGTGCTGCAAAAGCTGCGCTGACTGTTCGTCGTGGTTTCTTTTCGGAGAAATACCCTCGGGGGGATGGTGCCGCAACCCATACCGGCGCAGCGGTAACCGGGGGGCGGACAGCCCCCCGCGCGACCGGCCGGGCCAGGCGGCACTGGCCGAAGGTCGCGAATCATGGCAGAATGTTCCTGTTTCGTTCAGGTTCTGCCCATGCCGTTCGCCGAGCTTTCCGTCACCTCCAACTTCACCTTCCTGACCGGGGCCTCGCACCCCGAAGAGATGATGCGGCGTGCGGCGGACCTGGGCCTGCCCGCGCTGGCGATTGCCGATGACAACAGCGTGGCGGGCATCGTGCGCGCCCATGTCGAGGCGCGCGAGATTGCCCGGCGCGATGGCGCGGCCCCGCGCCTGATCCCCGCAGCAAGGATCGTGACGCGCGACGGGCTGACCGTCACCCTGCTGCCGCGCGACCGGGCGGCCTGGGGGCGGCTCTGCCGGTTGCTGACCGACGGGCGCAGGCGCGCGCGAAAGGGCGACTGTGAACTTTTCACCGAAGATGTGATTCACTGGGGCGAGGGGCAGGAAATGCTGCTGCATCCTGCGGCGCGCGACCGGGCGGCGGGCGACTGGATGGCGCTGGCGCAGCGGCTGACCGGCCGCTTTCCGGGGCAGGTCTGGCTGCTGATGGCCCCGCGCTATGACGGGCAGGACCGGGCGCGCTTCGACCGGCTGGCGCGGCTGGCGGACCGGCTGAGCATCCCCCCGGTCGCCTCGGCCCTGCCGATGATGCACCACGGCGCGCGGCGGCGGCTGGCCGATGTGCTGACGGCGATCCGCCTGGGCTGCCGGGTCGATGCGCTGGGCCGCCGCGCGCTGGCCAATGCCGAAACCCGCCTGCGCTCGGGGGCCGAAATGCTGCGCCTTTTCGCCGGGCACGAGGCGGCGGTGCACCGCAGTGGGGAAATCGCCGCGCGGCTGACCTTCACGCTGGACGAGCTGCGCTATGACTACCCGTCGGAAACGAAAGACGGCGAAACGGCGGCGCAGCGGCTGGCACGGCTGGCCTGGGCGGGGCTTGACTGGCGCTATCCGGCCGGTGCGCCGGACAAGGTCCGCGCCCAGATGACGCATGAGCTGGCCCTGATCGGCAAGCTGCGCTATGAGCCCTATTTCCTGACCGTGCACGATATCGTGCTGTTCGCCCGGTCGCGCGGCATCCTGTGCCAGGGGCGCGGATCGGCGGCCAATTCGGTGGTCTGCTATGCGCTGGGTGTCACCGCCGTTTCGCCCGAGATCGGCACGATGGTCTTCGAACGCTTTGTCAGCGAGGCGCGGGACGAGCCGCCCGACATCGACGTCGATTTCGAGCATGAGCGGCGCGAAGAGGTGATCCAGCACATCTATGACCGCTACGGGCGCGACCGGGCCGGGCTGTGCGCCACGGTGATCCATTATCGCGGCAAGCGCGCGGTGCGCGAGGTGGGCCGCGCCATGGGCCTGACCGAAGATACGCTGTCGGCCATGTCCAGCCAGATCTGGGGCTGGGGCGGGCCGGGGGCCATCACCGAAACCCGCCTGCGCGAAATCGGGCTGGACCCGGCCGACCGCCGCCTGGTGCAGACGATGGAGCTGATCGATGAGATTCAGGGCTTTCCCCGCCACCTGTCGCAGCATGTCGGCGGCTTCATCATCACCGAAGGGCGGCTGGACGCGCTGGTTCCGGTCGAGAATGCCACGATGGAGGATCGCACGGTCATCTGCTGGGACAAGGACGACATCGATGCGCTGGGCATCCTGAAGGTGGATATCCTGGCGCTGGGCATGCTGTCGTGCATCCGCAAGGGGTTCGACCTGATCGCGCAGCATCATCAGACGCGCTACACCCTTGCCACCCTGCCGCCCGAGGATGCCCCCACCTATGAGATGCTGTGCCGGGCCGACAGCCTGGGTGTGTTCCAGGTGGAAAGCCGGGCGCAGATGAACTTTCTGCCCCGGATGCGGCCGCGCCGCTTTTATGATCTGGTGATCCAGGTGGCGATCATCCGCCCCGGCCCGATCCAGGGCGATATGGTGCATCCCTATCTGCGCCGCCGCAACGGGCAGGAACAGGTCAGCTTTCCCTCTGATGATCTGGGCCGCGTGCTGGGCAAGACGCTGGGCGTGCCGCTGTTTCAGGAACAGGCGATGCAGATTGCCATCATCGGCGCAGGCTTTACCCCGCTGGAGGCGGACCGGCTGCGCCGCGCGCTGGCCACCTTCAAGAAACATGGCAATGTGACCGAGCTGAAGGACCGCTTCCTGCAGGGCATGCGCGCCAATGGCTATGACGGGGATTTTTCGGCCCGCTGCTTTTCGCAGATCGAAGGCTTCGGCAGCTACGGCTTTCCCGAAAGCCATGCGGCGAGTTTCGCCTATCTGGTCTATGCTTCGGCCTGGATCAAGAAACACCATCCGGGCATCTTTGCCTGTGCGCTGCTCAACAGCCAGCCGATGGGCTTTTATGCCCCGGCGCAGATCGTGCGCGATGCGCGCGAACATGGCGTGCGGGTGCTGCCGCCCTGCATCAATGCCAGCACCTGGGACAACCGGATGGAAAAGGCTGCGGATGGCAGCCTGGCGCTGCGGCTGGGCTTGCGGCAGATCCGGGGCCTGTCCGAAGAGGAAGGGATGTGGGTCGTGGCGGCGCGCGGCAACGGCTATCAGGCGGTGCAGGACGTGTGGCGGCGCGCCGGGGTGGGTCCTGCCACCGTCACCCGCCTGGCCGAGGCCGATTGTTTTGCCGCCCTCGGCCTGAGCCGCCGCGACGCGCTGTGGGCCGCCCGCGCGCTGGCCGGCGACCGCCCGCTGCCGCTGTTTGCAGGCGATATCGACGGCGAGGGCATCGTGGAGCCTGCCGTGGTGTTCCGCGAGATGAGCGAGGGCGAGAAGGTGGTGGAAGATTACGTGTCGATGCGCCTGACCCTGCGCAGCCACCCCATGGCCCTGCTGCGCCCCTGGCTGACACCGGGGCTGGCGATGGTGGCCTGAAGGCGCGGTTGCCGGGCTGCGGTGCATCGAGGGCCTCGCCCGGCGTTGCCACGGCCCCCCACAGCCGCGTTGCGCGGGTGGCAGGGAAGACGCCTTCGGCGAGGGTATTTGGGCCGAAAAGAAACCGCCGTTTCCAGTCAGGTGCGATGCGTCGGGCGTTCAGCCGAACTGCCCGTGACAGAACCAGCCGGGCGACAGGTCGGCCCCGTGGGCGAAGAACAGCCACAGCCGGTCGCCCGTATCGGTCACGACGCGCCAGTAATCGCGCGGGCCGGACCGCCAGTCGGGATCATCCAGCCACCATTCCGGCGCGATGCGTTCGGGGCCGGTCGCGGTCAGTACCCGCAGGTCGCGCCGCCGCCAGCGGAACGCCTGCGGCACCGGCGGCACCTGGGGCGCTGTCACCGCTTCGGGGCGGAACAGCAGCAGCGGGCGCGGGGCGCGCGCGGCAGGCCAGGGGCCGGGGGCCGGGGCGGACCAGGCGGCGGTCAGCACCTGCACCGATTTTTCGGGGATATGGCTTTCGGCCGGGTGCAGGCGTGTCACCGCCTCCATCCCCAGCCGCGCCCCCAGCTTGCCCAGAAGGTCACCCAGCGCCACATCGCCGGAGCGCTGCGCCCCGGCGGCCGCTGCGGCGTCCTGATGGCCGCTGTGCCGGGTGGCGTGAACGGGTTCGGTTTCGACCGCCTCCAGGCGCAGGCAGTCGATGCCGAAGCCCGGATCGATCCGGTCAAGCTTGAGCCAGAGCAGCGGGCGGATGCGGGCCGGGTCGGCGGCGGGGCGGGCCAGGCCCACCTCGATCACCTCGATCCGGCCATCGCTGCGGAAGGCCTGCACCCGCACCCGCCGCGCCCCCCGCCCCTTTTCGGTCAGCCGCGCCGCCAGCGCGGGCAGCAGGCGGTCCAGCCCCGCCTGCACATCCGCAAGCAGGCCGATGGGATCGGGGAAGGTGATGCGGGCCGCGAAGTGCAAGGGCGCGCGGGCCGGGCTGACGGGTTCGGTTTCAAGGCCCAGCGCCTGATCCAGACGGCGCAGCGTTTCAGTGCCAAAGCGGCGGGCCAGTGCGGCGCGGGGCAGGCCCGTCAGATCGCCCACGCGGTGCAGGCCCAGCCGGGCAAGGCCCGCCACCGTGTCGGGCGGCAGGCGCAGCGCCGCCACCGGCAGCGGTGCCAGCACCTGCCGCATCTGGCCCGGCTGGGCGATCATGCCCTGTGACACCGGGTGGAATGGTTGCGCAGGGGGCAGACCGCTGCGGTCCCAGGCCCGCCGCTTTGCCGCGCGCGACCGGGTGGCGCGGGCTTCCTGCATGATGTCATCGCCGCTGCGGGACGGGCTGATGCCATTGCCGGCAAAGCGCGCCAGTGCCCAGGCCGCCCCCGGCGTATCGGCAATGCCCGCCCGCATCGTCAGGCCCAGATCGGCGCAGTCCAGCTCCACCTGCGCCAGCAATGCGGCCTCGCCGCCGAACAGATGGGTGCAGCCGGTCAGGTCGATCAGCAGGCTGTCGGGCGGTTCCTCTGCCACCCAGGGCGAGAACTTGCCGGCCCAGCGGCGCAGCACGGTCAGAAAGGCGGCCTCGGCCAGCGGGTTGGCAGGGCGGGTCAGCAGATCCGGGCACATGGCGGTGGCATCGCGCAGGGGCTGGTCAGGGCGCAATCCGGCCCGCTCTGCTTCGGGGTCAAGCGAGACGATCACCTGCGCCCCGTTGCGGTCTTCGGTCACGGCAAAGGGCCGGGGCAGCGCACCGCCAAGCCGCCGCAGGTACCGTTCTGCGGCGAGCCTTGGAAACCACAAGGAAAGAATCCGCCGCTGCGCCATAAATGTTCCCTATCCGTTCACGTTACGCCATTCCTTCGGGCAAAGTCGAGTCCGCCATGGCCGATAACATTCCGGCGACAGGGGCCTTCCGTCCAAAGATTGGCTTCCGTGACACAAGGTCACAGGCTACCGTTGACGGCGTGACCAAACGCGCAGCGTCAGGAGAATCATATGAAGCAAGTGACCAGAACCATTCTTGCCGGCACCCTCATCCTTGCAGGCGCGGCCTTTGCCAAGGAGGGCGTTCAGGACCCTGCCGTCAAGGCGCGGATGGACCTGATGGGCGTCATTGCGGCAAATACCAAGGTGCTGGGCGAAATGGCTGGCGGCAAGGTGGCCTTCAACGCGCAAGCCGCAGCAACCGCCAGGGCGAACCTCGCCGCCGCCGCCGCCGGGATTCCGGCAAAGTTTGAACCGCAGGCCACTGATCCGGTGTCCGACGCCAAGCCTGACATCTGGACGAACTGGGACGATTTCCTGACAAAGTCCGAAACGCTTCTGGTTCAGGCCGAAGCGCTGGACACCACCTCGCTGGAAAGCATCCAGGCCGGCATGGGCGGCATCGGCGGGTCCTGCAAGGCCTGTCATTCGGCCTACAAGAACTGATTCAGCCGCAGCTCAGCCCCACAATGCGGTCGTCTGCGTCCAGCAGGACGTTCAGGCGCAGGGGGTTGTAATCCATGGTCACGGGCTGGCCCGGCCGTATGACGCGCGCCGGGCCAGCCCGTACCTCTGCGCTGAACCGCGACACCGGTTGACCGACCAGGGATGCAAAATCTGCCGCGCCGCAGGTATCTTCGGCGGCAGGCGGCACCGGGTTGGCCGGGCCGCCCGTCCGGGCCGGGGCGGGTCCGGCGCAGGCGGACAGGGCCATCAGGCAGAACAGCGGGGCGGCACGCATCGGGGGAACCTTTCGCAAAGCGGCACAGCCATACTGCCATGCCGCCCCCGCGCTGCCAATCGCCGCAGTCCCCGTTGCAGCCGCGCCAGCTTTGCCGCACTGTCGGCACATATCGCAAGGGGAGGAAGATCATGCGCACCCGCGCCGCCGTCGCCACAGCCGCCGGAAAACCGCTGGAGATCATGGAGGTCAACCTTGACGGCCCGAAGGCCGGCGAGGTCATGGTGGAAATCCGGGCCACGGGCATTTGCCATACCGATGAATTCACCCTGTCAGGCGCAGATCCCGAAGGCCTGTTTCCCGCCATTCTGGGCCATGAAGGGGCCGGGGTCGTGGTCGAGGTGGGTCCGGGTGTCACCGGTCTGAGGGCGGGCGATCACGTCATCCCGCTTTACACGCCCGAATGCCGGTCCTGCCCGTCCTGCCTCAACCGCAAGACCAACCTCTGCACCTCGATCCGCGCCACGCAAGGCCAGGGCGTGATGCCCGACGGCACTTCGCGCTTTTCGCTGCCCGATGGCACGCGGGTCCTGCATTACATGGGGTGTTCCACCTTTTCCAATTACACGGTCCTTCCCGAAATCGCGCTGGCCAAGGTGCGTGAAGACGCGCCTTTCGACAAGATCTGCTACATCGGCTGCGGCGTGACCACAGGCATCGGTGCGGTGATCAACACGGCACAGGTTGAAATCGGGGCCAAGGCCGTGGTCTTTGGCCTGGGCGGCATCGGGCTGAACGTGATCCAGGGCCTGCGCCTTGCGGGGGCCGACATGATCATCGGGGTCGATATCAATCCGGCGCGCAAGGACTGGGGCGAACGCTTCGGGATGACCCATTTCGTCAACCCGGCAGAAATTGATGGCGGCATTGTCCCGCATATCGTCAACATGACGAAAACCCCGTTCGACCAGATCGGTGGCGCGGATTACTCGTTCGACTGCACCGGCAACGTCAAGGTGATGCGCGATGCGCTGGAATGCACCCACCGCGGCTGGGGCGTTTCGGTGGTGATCGGTGTCGCCCCCGCGGGTGCCGAAATCCAGACGCGCCCGTTCCAGCTGGTCACGGGCCGGGTCTGGAAAGGCACCGCCTTTGGCGGCGCGCGCGGCCGGACGGATGTGCCCAAAATCGTGGACTGGTACATGGAGGGCAAGATTCAGATTGATCCGATGATCACCCACACCCTGACGCTGGACGAGATCAACACAGGGTTCGACCTGATGCATGCGGGCAAAAGCATCCGCAGCGTGGTCGTTTTCTGACCCCCCCCGGCGGGCCGCAGGGCCGCCTGCGGCCCCTGTCTTGCCCTGCCCCGCCGGGGCGGGGCAGACCGTGCCGGACACCGAAGCGCCTTTCCCCGCCGCGCCCTTTCAGGCACAAGGGCGCACAGCCGAAAAGGACGACCACCATGGCCGAAAACCGCGCCCCACGCCTTGCCGTTCTGATCGATGCCGACAATGTCCCCGCCGGTTATGCCGACGCGATATTCGAAGAGATCGCCGCCCTCGGCGAAGCCTCTGTCCGGCGCATTTATGGCGACTGGTCGGCGGCGCGGCTTGGCGGCTGGGCCAGAAAGGTGGCCGCCCTGGGACTGGTGGCGGACCAGCAGTTTTCAAACACCAAGGGCAAGAATGCCAGCGACATCGGCCTTGTCATCGCCGCGATGGATTTCCTGCATTCCGGGCTGTTTGACGGCTTTGTCCTGGTCAGTTCCGACAGTGATTTCACCCGCCTGGCCGCGCGGGTGCGCGAACAGGGGCTGGATGTTTACGGCATCGGCGAAAAGAAAACGCCCGAAGCCTTCCGGATGGCCTGCAAACGCTTCATCTATGTGGAAAACCTTGGGGCGATTGTCGCGGAAGACCCCGCCCGCAGCCCGGCGCGCAGCGAACCGGCACAGCCAGGGCTTGAGGTTCCGCCGGCAGAGCCTGCGGCCCGCGCCGCCACAAAGGAAGCGCCGGCCAAGGCCATTCCCCTGATCATTGCCGCAATGCGCGCCATCGATCCAGAGGGCGAATGGTATTCGCTGGCGCAGATCGGCCAGTATATCACCCAAGGCAACCCGGATTTCGACACGCGCACCTATGGCAGCGCCAAGCTGAGCGATCTGATCAAGAAGATCAGCCGGTTCGAGGTGCAGCCAGGCCCAAGCGGCCAGCTTCTGGCCCGTGATCGGGCCTGACCCGCCTCAGCCCGCAACCCCGTAGCGCGCCAGAAATGTCTCAACCGCGCCGGTGATGACGCGGGTGCGGTCTGCGGCGCTGATCGGGCCGCCGATCCCGAAGACAAGGCGGGAAAACAGATCGGCCTTGCACAGTTCGGCGAACTGATCGGCGGCAAGGTCCTTGTCCGTGATCCGCAGTTCGCCGCGCGATTCGGCCTCGTGGAAGTAGTCAACCAGACGGGCACGGGCCAGGGCGGGGCCGTTCCTGTAAAACTCCCGTCCCAGTTCCGGGAACCGGTCGCTTTCAGCCACACAGATCCGGAACACCCGCATGCCGAAATCCGACAGGAAAAAGTCGACCATCCGTGTGGCGGCCTCTGTCAGCACCGTCGCCGGCGCGGCCTTGCAGGGGATCGGGTCCGAAGACTCTGTCGCCTGACGGCAGCATTCGCCCTTTGCCACCTCCAGAAACAGCAGCCGCTTGTCGGGAAAATAGCTGTAGAGCGTGGCCTTGGAAACGCCGGACTCGCGCGCGATGTCATCAACGCTGGCCCCTTCGAAGCCGTCGCGCCGAAACACCTCCCATGCCCCGTAAAGCACCTGGCCGTATTTCCGGCCCCGCTTGATCTCTTGGTTCGCCGCGTTCATCGAAGCCTCCCGGTCCCGGACCGCCCTGAACAAATGAACCGGGCGGTTCAACTTTTCAAGCCCGCCGTCCAACTCTTCCGGCGGATCAGCGGGCGGGCGTTGGGCAGCGCCCGGTTCCGGGTCTGTGTCTGGCTCACCCCGCCTGTGGCGATGGCAGGCCCGTGCAGACGCCGCCGCTCTTCCGCCCGCCCGCAGAAGCGGACAATCCGCGCAGACAGGATATCCGGGCGAAGGAAGACGGGTGTCTGCGCGCCGGTGCCCCGCCGGGCGGCCCGTGCAGACCCCGCAGGTGCCCCGGCCAAAAGGCAGAACAGGGCAAAGGGGGCGGCAGATCGGCGGGCTTGGTTTTCTGGCGGATTCTGTGCACATGATCACCGCAGCCGACCACGACCCGGGGATCATGCCAATGCCATACCAGTATGACGACACCAACATCTTTGCCCGCATCCTGCGCGGCGAGATACCGAACAGGACCGTTCTGGAAACCGACCACACGCTGGCCTTCCACGATATCCGCCCCCATGCGCCGTCCCATGTCCTGATCATTCCAAAGGGGCGGTATGTGACCTTCGATCACTTCGCTGCCGAAGGCTCGGCGGAAGAGCTTGTGGATTTCCACCGCACGGCGGCGCAGGTCTGTGCCCTGCTGGGCGTTGCCCCCGGTGCGGGCGGTGCGGGATACCGCACAATTGCGAATGCCGGCCCCGACAGCAATCAGGAAGTGCCGCATTACCACCTGCACATTCTGGGCGGGCGCAACCTGGGGCCGCTTCTGGCCTGACAGGCGGGAAACTGCAGGATTCGGGTCGCCTGACAGGATGCTGAAACAGCAATCCGACCGCTTGCCTGGCGGGAGACTCTTCGCGATCCGGGGAAAGGAATTGCCCCTCCGGGCGGGACCCGGAATCGCCCCGCGTTTCCCCCGCCCGCGCGGGACGGTGCCCTGCAGACCGGCAGGTCCGGGAGGGACAGAGGCCAGCGCCCGACCCGGCGGGTGCGAAGCGCCCGCCATGGGCGGCTCGGGCGCGGGCCGTGGGCTTTGGCCCCCGGCAGGTCAAGGAGCAGCGTGGCGCTGTGGCAGGGGCGATGGCCCCTGCCAGAGAGACTGGGCATCCCGGAGAACGCCCCTCCGGGCGGGAACAGGAAACGCGACCCGCGTTTCCCCCGCCCGCGCGGAACGGTTCCCCTTAGACCGGCAGGTCCGGGAAAGACAGAGGCCAGCGCCCGACCCGGCGGGAGCGAAGCGCCCGCCGGGGGCGGGTCGGGTGTCGGCTGGGGGCTTTGGCCCCCGGCTGGTCCTGATCCCGGCGTTGTGCTGTGGCAGGGGCAATGGCCCCTGCCATTGACGCAGGGGCAGTTCTTTCGTCCCTCCGGGCGGGAACAGGAAACGCGACCCGTGTTTCCCCCGCCCTTGCGGGACGGTGGCCTGTAGATCGGAACGTCCGGGAGACACAGCGGCCAGCGCCCGCCGGGGGCGGGTCGGGCGCTGGCCGGGGGCCTTGGCCCCCCGCGGGACGAGAATCAGCGTGCTGCTGGAACTGGGGCTATGGCCTTTGCCAGGGTGACCGGGCGCGCGCAGGCGCACGTGTTTCCCGCTTTGCGCTTGGCCCGACCCTCCGGTGGCCACGTCTTCCGCACCCTGTCAGTTGTTGCCCGACAGGGCATTCAGCACGTTGCGAAAAAGACCCTCCTGCCCTTTCTGGCCGGTGGTCGCCGCGTTTTCCTGCGATGACGCCTGCGCAACGGCCTGTCCCGGGGGCGAAGGCTGCGCAATCTGTTCGTCCGGGGCGGTGCTTTGCACCTGCGGCGGCAGCCTTGGTGCCGGGATGATCATCGGAAGCGGCGCGGGCGGCAGCCCTTCATGCACCCGCACCATCACCTCGTGCCAGATTTCCGCAGGCAAGCCCCCGCCGGTGACGCCGGTCAGAGGGGTATTGTCGTCATAGCCCATCCAGACGCCTGCCACGTAATCGGCGGAATAGCCGATGAACCAGGCATCCCGCGCGGCCTGGGTGGTGCCGGTCTTGCCGGCAACCTGACGGTCGGGCAGGGCGGCGCGGCGGCCTGTGCCCTTTTCCACGACCTGCGACAGCATATAGGTCAGTTCCTGCGCGGCCTGGTCCGAAATGACGCGTTCGCCCATGCCGCCGTCCTGCCCCATCAGGGGGGCATCGTCACCTTGCAGGCGCAGGTCGACAAGGCCGTAGGGTTTCACGGCTGAGCCGCCATTGAGAATACCGGCATAGGCACCGGTCATGTCGATCAGCGTCGATTCAGACACGCCAAGCGCCAGCGCCGGGCCGGCCGCCAGATCGCTTTTGATGCCGAAATCGCTGGCGACGCGCCGCACCAGATCGCGCCCCACCGCTTCGGACACCCGCACGGCGGGAATGTTCAGCGAATCCTGCAGGGCCTCGGTCAGGGTGACAACACCCCGGAACTCCCGGTCATAGTTTGCGGGCGTCCACGGGCCGGAGCCGGGAATGTCGATGGTCAGCGGAGAATCGTCGACAAAATCCGCCGGGGAATAGCCCAGGTCCAGCGCGGCGGCATAGACAAAGGGCTTGAAGGCCGATCCGGTCTGGCGCAGCGCCTGCGTGGCCCGGTTGAAAGAACCTGCCTCTTCGATCTTGCGGCCGCCGACCATCGCGCGCACCGCACCATCCGACGACATGACGACAACCGCCGCCTGCGCCCTTGATCCGTCCTTCAGCTTTGTCGCGAAGACATCGGCAAGCGCCGTTTCCGCCGCGCGCTGCAGCGTCTGGTCCAGCGTGGTGCGGATGATCACATCTTCGGTCGTCTCGCTGGTCAGGAAAGCGGGCCCCGATTCCATGACCCAGTCTGCAAAGAACCCGCCCGATCGGGTTGCCGCAGCGTCAGACAGGTGCGCCGGGTTGGCGCGGGCCACGGCGGCCTCTTCGACGGTCAGGTAGGCCTGATCTTCCATCAGCCCCACGATCACCCCGGCGCGGGCGCGGGCGCGGTCCAGGTTGTTGGTGGGGGCGTAATAGGACGGCGCCTTCAGCAGCCCGGCCAGCATCGCGGCCTCGGCCGGTGTCACCTGGTTTGCGGATTTGCCGAAATAGCGCTGCGCTGCCGCCTCGAACCCGCGCGCACCGGCACCCAGATAGGCCCGGTTCAGATAGATCGTCAGGATTTCATTCTTGGTGTACTTCGCCTCAAGCGCGAAGGCGAAGGGCATTTCCTTGAGCTTGCGCACGATGCCGCCCTTGCGGCAGTCGCTTTCGTATTCGGCCTCGGATGTCCACTGTACCGGGTCATAGGGCACGCCCAGGCACAGCAGCTTGGACACCTGCTGGGTGATGGTGGACCCGCCGTTGCCCTCCAGCGGGCCGCGTCCCTCGCTGAGGTTGATCCTTATCGCGCTGAGGATCCCGCGCGGACTGACCCCTGCGTGCCAGTAGAACCGGCGGTCCTCGGTGGCGACGATGGCGTTCACCAGATTGGGCGACACCGATGCGGCATCGATCTGGCCGCCGAACGTCTCGCCCCGCCAGGCAAACACCTGGCCGTTGCGGTCCAGAAGTGTCACCGATCCGCGGGCCCGCGCATCCAGCAGGGCCGTGACCTCGGGAAGCTTCTGGTAGAAATACAGCGTGACAGAGCCGACGATGATGGCCAGCAGAAAGGCCACGCGCCAGCCAATGCCCCAGATCATCCGCAGCATCCAGCGCAGGATGCCCCCGAAAAAGCCCGTGACCGGATTGCGCCTTGGCGCAGGGCGGCGGGGCGCGGATTTCGCTTTGGCGGCGGGCGTCTTGCGGCTGCCCCCGCCTGACCCGGCTGCGGCCTTGCGCGCGGCGGCATAGCGCCTGTCCGCGACCAGAACCGGCCGCCTGTTGTCCGTCACGCTCATGCCTGTTCCGCCCGTTCGTTGCGTGCGCTTGCTCTTGGAAGGCACTTTAGCGCGCCGTGTGACAAATGTGGAGGGTCTGAGAACGCGATTCGCATCAGTGTCATGATTAAAAATTATGCATGATGCCCAAAAAGTACAAAAAACAGGCAGAAATCCCCAAACTCCTGCCCCTGCCCCGGCCACATTTCTTGTGCCTGCGGCAATTCCGTAACCTTTCTCGGGCGTGGGCCACCCCGGCCGCCTGCATCACGGAAGGGAAGCGACGTGAAACTCATCATAGCAGCAATCAAGCCGTTCAAACTGGAGGAGGTCCGCGAAGCTCTGACCTCTATCGGTGTGCGCGGCATGATGGTGACCGAGATCAAGGGCTTCGGCTCTCAGTCCGGGCATACGGAAATCTATCGCGGTGCGGAATATGCCGTGAACTTCGTGCCGAAGATGCGGCTTGAAATCGTTGTCAGCGACAACCTGTCGGACGCCGTCGTCGAAACGATCCGCGCAACGGCCAAGACCGGCAAGATCGGCGACGGAAAGATCTTTGTGCTTGATGTTGAGCAGGCCGTGCGGGTGCGGACCGGCGAACTCAACGACGATGCTCTTTGACGGGCGCAGTGGGGAAAGTGAAATCTGACATGTCAAAACTGATGAAATCCATCGGGCTTGCCGCGCTTCCCGCGCTGCTGACAGCCCTTCCGGTCCGGGCGCAGGACGCGGCGGCAGATGCTGCGGCGCTGGTGCCGTATGTCTATGAAAAAGCGGTCGACAAGGGCGATGTTGTCTGGATGACCGTTTCCACCGTCCTTGTGCTGCTGATGACGGTGCCCGGCCTGGCGCTGTTCTACGGCGGCCTGGTGCGCAGCAAGAACATGCTTTCGGTGCTGACCCAGGTCTTTGCCATCACCTGCGTCGTTGCGATCATCTGGATCACCTACGGCTATTCGCTGGCTTTCACCTATGGCGGGTCGATGGATTCGTTTGTCGGCGGCTTCTCGAAGGTCTTCCTTGCCGGTGTCGACCCGACAACGATGGTTCCGACCTTCTCCAACGGGGTCTGGCTGCCCGAGTATTCCTTCATCGCGTTCCAGATGACCTTCGCCTGCATCACGCCGGCGCTGATCGTGGGGGCCTTTGCCGAACGTGTGAAGTTTTCGGCCCTGCTGGTTTTCGTGGTGCTGTGGGTCACGTTCATCTACTTTCCGATGGCCCATATGGTCTGGTGGTGGGGTGGCCCCGACTATCTGGCGGAACAGCAGACGCTGCTGCTGATGGCCGAAGCGGCGGGCGACACCGCTGCCGCCGAAGCTGCCGCCGCGAACCTTGCCGCGAACGGGCTCTTGTGGAACTGGGGCGCGCTCGACTTTGCCGGGGGAACCGTGGTTCACATCAACGCCGGGGTGGCCGGTCTGGTCGGTGCCATCGTGATCGGCAAGCGCGTTGGCTTCATGAAGGATTCGATGACGCCGCATTCGCTGACCATGACGATGATCGGCGCTTCGCTGCTGTGGGTTGGCTGGTTCGGTTTCAACGCCGGTTCCAACCTTGAATCGAACGCCGTCACCGCGCTGGCCGTGGTCAACACCTTCGTCGCCTCGGCCGCTGCGGGTGTATCGTGGATGTTCACGGAATGGGCGGTAAAGGGCAAGCCGTCGCTTCTGGGCCTTGTGTCCGGCGCGATTGCCGGCCTTGTCGCCGTCACGCCGGCTGCGGGCTTTGCCGGGCCGATGGGGGCGGTCGTGCTGGGCCTGATCGCCGGTGCGGGCTGCTTCGGTGCGGTGTCCTTCATCCGCAATGCCTTCAAGATCGACGATTCGCTTGACGTCTTTGGCATCCATGGTGTCGGCGGCATCATCGGCGCGCTGGCGACGGGCATCCTGGTGAACCCGGCCCTTGGCGGGGCGGGCATACCCGATTACCTGTCGCAGCCGGGGACGCTTCTGGTGGCGGATTATGTCTTTGGCACGGCCTTCATGGCGCAGGTCAAGGCGGTGGTGTTCACCGTACTCTTCTCGGGCATCGGGTCTTACATCCTGTTCAAGCTGGTTGATCTGGTGATCGGCCTGCGCGTTTCGGAAGAAGAGGAACGCGAAGGTCTGGATGTGGCCGAACATGGCGAACGGGCCTACAACATGTGACCGAACCGACAGGGCGGGCCGGATCAAACCGGCCCGCACCCATGCGCGGCCCGTCCCCGCGCGGCACGTCGGCCCGGGCTTTGCCCGGGCCGTTTTCTGTTGGGGTGGCGAAAAAGGGGCGGGTCAGGCAGGCCACCGGGCCGGATCGCCCGGGCCCGCCCGTCAGGCGACAATGTCGGCGATGGCCCTGGCCAGCACCGGAACGGTGGCTGCGTTGAGCCCGGCAATGTTGATCCGGCTGTCGCTGACCATGTAGATGCCGCGCTCGTCCCGCAGCCGCGCGACCTCGGCCCCGGTCGCGCCCAGCACCGAAAACATGCCGCGATGCCCGGCGATGAAGCCCCAGCGGTCTGATCCGGTCAGGCGGCGCAGCTCCTCGGCCAGCGATTGGCGCAGACCCAGCATGTTCAGGCGGATTTCTTCCAGTTCCTGCGCCCAGATTGCGGTCAGGGCAGGGTCTTCAAGGATCAGGGTGACCAGCCGCGCCCCATGGTCGGGCGGAAAAGAATAGTTCTGCCGGTTCAGGAACGCGAGGTTTTCCTGGATCAGCCCGCGCTGCGCCGAAGTCCCAATCCCGATCAGAAGGCCGGTCCGTTCGCGGTAGATGCCGAAGGTCTTGGAACAGGAGGCCGCGATCAGCACCTCGGGGCAGCGCGCGGCAAGGACCCGCGTCGGGGCGGCATCCGCCTCCAGCCCGTCGCCGAAGCCCTGATAGGCAAGGTCTATCAACGGCACAGCGCCCCTGGCCACCAGAAGGTCGGCAACGGCAGCCCATTGCGCAAGGGTCGGGTTCGCCCCGGTCGGGTTGTGGCAACAGCCGTGCAACAGCACGACATCCCCCGCCGCCACCTGCCCCAGATCCGCCAGCATCCCTTCCGCATCGACCCCGCGCGTCTGGGCATCGAAATAGCGGTACCAGGCCATCGGGATGCCAAGATGGCGGATGATCGACGGGTGATTGGGCCAGGTCGGGTCAGACAGCCAGACCCGTGCCGCAGGGCTTGCCAGACGGATCAGTTCCAGCGCCTGGCGGATCGCGCCGGTCCCGCCCGGTGTCGCCACCGCCGCAATCCGGTCCTGCGCCACGCTGCCCCCCAGGATCACACCCGACAGCGCCGCGTGAAACGCAGGGTCACCGGCCAGCCCGGTATAGGTCTTGGACGTCTCGCTTTCCCACAGCCGTTTCCCGGCCGTCCTGACCGCGCGCATCACCGGGGTCAGGCCGGTTGCATCCTTGTAGACGCCAACGCCAAGGTCGATCTTGCCGGGGCGCGGATCGTCCCGGAACATCTGGATCAGCTGCAGAATCCTGTCCTGCGGCTGCGGTTTCAGCGCATCAAACACCGGACTGCCCCTTTGCCACCTTCAGGTCGTGATACATGCCCCATTCGGCCCAGCTTCCGTCGTACAGCGCGTGGTTGCGGTGGCCCAGCCGTTCCAGCGCCAGAGACAGGATTGCGGCCGTCACACCCGAACCGCAGGTGGTGATGGCAGGACGGGTCAGATCGACCCCGGCCCCGGCAAAGGCGGCCCGCAGCCCGGCAAGATCCTTCATCGTTCCATCCTCATTCAGAAGCAGCGGATAGGGCACGTTCTTTGATCCGGGAATGTGGCCGGACCGAAGGCCCGGCCGCGGTTCCGGCACCTCGCCGCGGAAGCGGGCGGCCGGCCGGGCATCAATGATTTCGGTATCGCCCAGTTTGCTGGCATGGGCCACCTGCGTCACGTCTTTGGACAAAGAGGCCTGCCGCTGCACCGTCATGTGGCGGTCCCGGATGACGGGAAGCACATCTTCAACAGGCCGTCCTTCGGATTGCCATTTGCGCAAGCCGCCGTCCAGAACCGCCACATCCGTCTTGCCCATCAGGCGGAAGGTCCACCAGACGCGTGCCGCAGAAAACAGTCCGGCAGAATCGTAGACCACCACCTGATGCCCGTCGCCCACGCCCATCGCCCGCATCCGGCTGATGAACTTTTCGGGCGGCGGGGCCATATGGGGCAGGGAAGACCGATGATCGGCGATCCCGTCGATGTCGAAAAAGCGCGCGCCGGGAATATGGGCCGCAAGGTATTCGTTCCTCGGGTCGCGCCCGGCATCTGGCAGATACCAGGACGCATCGAGAACCCGCAGATCCGGGTCCTTCAGATGTGTCTCGAGCCACTGCGTCGAAACAAGCGTTCCGGGATCATCTGCCGCCATCTGCGCCCCCATCATTCCCGTCCCCCCTTACCGGGGCAAAGGGGGGATCGGCAAGACGGCCTGATGTATGTGCACGCCACGCGGCGCGGTGCGCGGGGGCGCAAAGCCCGTTCAGGGGGGCGGGACAGGGATGTTCTGATCCTGCACGCAGTCAGCACAACACGGCCGCCGCCGGCAAAGGCACCCGGCATCCGCCGCAGCGGCCCCGCCGCCCGGCAGCGGCAGAAGACCCGGACCGCCGCCCCATTTTCCGGCCGGCGGGGTGCCCGGTGTCCTGCGGGTCTGGCCTGTCAGGATACTGCCCGCCGCCCCGCCTTTGCCCGCCGTCCCTGAAGGCTGCGGCCGGTGGCTTTGCCATGCCATCCGGCCCCCCCAGGTTCGACAGCAAATCGGCTAAGTAACTGAAATGATTTGTGGCAATTTCCGGAATTGCCACAACATCTGGCGGTTCATACAGGCTTTGAGACGTTCAGGGCTTCGAAGAGGGACAGTTGCTCCGGCTTGGTCCGGGTGGTTCCGGTGAACGGCTTCCCGCCGATCCAGGCGGTGAATCGTCGGA
>JADCEL010000092.1 GCA_020250125.1 Rhodobacter sp. | reverse complement strand
GTGGCAGGGGCGATGGCCCCTGCCATTGCAGCGGTGAAGGTGCTTTCGTTGGTGCGGGCGGGATCAGGAAACGCGACCCGCGTTTCTCCGCCCGTGCGGGACGGTACCCCGTAAAGCGGAAGGTCCGGGAAAGACAGAGGCCAGCGCCCGACCCGGCGGGTGCGAAGCGCCCGCCGTGGGCGGGCGGGAAGCGCCCGCCAGGGGCGGGTCGGGCGCTGGCCGGGGGCTTTGGCCCCCGGCGGGTCCTGATCCCGGCGCGGCGCTGTGGCAGGGGCGATGGCCCCTGCCAGAAGGCGCGCGCGCAGGCGCAAGAGGTTCCCGCTTTTCGGTCAGGTCGCCCCTGCGGCCGGCACTTTCCCGGCACCCTGCCAGGGGTGCAAACGCCGCTCGCGGCCCGATGGACCAGGATTCAGGGTTCCTTAACGCCTGACCCCTAGCCTGCGCAGCATTCATTGGGGCTTTGCATGCACGGGCTGGTCAACCGATCCATCCAGATGTTCCTGCGCGACACCTATGGCAATGCGGTCTGGCTGGACATCGTGCGGGACGCGCCGCTGGGCTTTGAGTCGTTCGAGGCGATGCTGAACTATGAAGACCGGCTGACAGACCTGGTGCTGGCCGCCGCCTCGCGCAGGCTGAACCTTCCGCGCGAGGCTATCCTTGAGGATCTGGGACTGTTCCTGGTGGCCGACCCTGCGCTGGAACGGCTGCGGCGCCTGCTGCGCTTCGGCGGTGTGACCTTTGTTGATTTCCTGTATTCGCTGGACGATCTTCCTGCCCGCGGGCGGCTTGCCCTTCCCGATCTTGATCTGCCCGCCCTGCACCTTGCCGGTACCGACCCTGACAGCTTTTCCCTGACTTGCCTGTCGCCCTTCCGGGGGGTGGGTCATGTGGCTGTCGGTCTGCTGCGGGCGATGGCCGATGATTACGGTGCCCTTGTGGTGATCGATCACGCCGGACTGACAGAGGGGGGCGAACGCATTTCCATCCAGCTTCTGGATCATCAGTTTGCAACGGGCCGCCGGTTCACCCTTGCAGGGCAGGTGCCGTGATCATGGACGGCGGCCTGAAAACGGATGCGGTCCCGATTTCTGCCGAATCCCTGTGCCGGATGATGCCGATGCACATCCGCCTGTCGGCGGACGGCAGAATCGCGGGCCTGGGGCCAACCCTGGCCAAACTGATCTCCGGCCAGGGCGTGGCCGGTCGGCCTTTCTTTTCCCTGTTCGAGGTGCGCCGTCCCGGCGGGATCGGGGATCTTGCGGCCCTGATCCGATGGGCGGGACAGCCGATGCACCTCAGGCTGCGGCTGGCACCGGACACCACCTTGCGCGGTCTGGCGGTGCGGCTGGCAGATGACAACGGCCTGCTTCTCAACCTGTCCTTCGGCAGTTCCGTCACCGATGCGGTCCGGGCCCATGACCTGACCGGTTCCGATTTTGCGCCGACCGACCTTGCGATGGAACTGCTCTATGTCGTCGAAGCCAAGACGGCCGTGATGAAGGAACTGCGCGATCTGAACCACCGGCTGGAGGGGGCCAAGACGGCTGCCGAAGAACAGGCGCTGACCGATACCCTGACGGGCCTGCGCAACCGCCGGGCGCTTGATCTGGCCATCGCCCAGGTCATCGTGCGCGACATGCCCTTCGGTCTGATGCATATGGACCTCGATTACTTCAAGTCGGTGAACGACACCCTTGGGCATGCGGCGGGGGACGCGGTTCTGCGCGAGGTGGGGCGCATTCTGCGCGGCCAGACCCGCGATGCCGATACCATTGCGCGGACCGGCGGCGACGAATTCGTGATTCTGCTGCCCGGTCTGGTTGACGCGACCGTGCTGTGGACCATCGCCGGGCGCATCATTGCACAGCTTGACCAGCCGATCCTTCATGATGGCCGCGCCTGCCGGGTGTCGGCCAGCATCGGCATGACGGTGTCCACCACCTATCCCCAGGCGCAACCGGACCGCATGATGGCGGATGCGGACGACGCCCTGTACGAGGCCAAGCGCGCAGGGCGTGGCCGCGCCGTCTTCCGCACCTACAGCGCATAGGGGCGCAGACGCGTCGCCCCGGATGCGGCTGCAAACGCATAGCCGTTGGCCCCAAGCGACAGCGTCCGCCCGGCCAGTCCGGCCGCCTGCGACGGCCCGACCAGCGTCCCGTGATCCAGCGTCAGCAGGACCGGGTCCGGCGACAGGTTGAAGATGCACAAAAGCCCGTCCTGACCGGCATCCCGGAAAAAGGCCAGCACCGGTTCCGGCAGGTCCACAAACCGCGTCGTTCCCGTCCGCAGGGCCGGGTTCGCGCGGCGCCAGGCCAGCATCCGGCGGTAGGTTTCCAGAACAGAGCCGGGCAACCCGTCCTGTGACGCCACATTGCGCGACAGTTGCGGCGCCTTCACCGGCAGCCAGGGCCGCCCTTGGGTGAAACCGCCCTGGGGTGTTGCATCCCAGACCATCGGGGTGCGGCAACCGTCACGGCCCTTGTAATCCGGCCAGAAGGCAAAGCCGGGCGGGTCCGTCAGCTCATGATACGCGATGTCGGTTTCGGTCTGGCCCAGCTCTTCGCCCTGATACAGGCAGACCGACCCGTGCAGCGACAACAGCAGCGCCGCCGACAGGCGGGCAACCCCGTCCTGCGTGCCCGCATCCGACCAGCGTGTGACATGGCGGATCACGTCATGGTTGGAAAAGGCCCAGCACGGCCAGCCATCGGGCGCGCCGGTGAAAAAGCGTTCGACCCGGCTGCGGAAATGCGCCGCGGTGAACTGCGGCCCCAGCATGTCAAAGCTGTAGGCCATGTGCAGGCGATCCTCGCCTTGGGTATACCCGGCCATCACGGCAATGGCCCGGCGGCCTTCGCCGACCTCACCGACCGCAACGCGGTTGTCGTAGCTGTCCAGCAGGGCCCGGATCCGCTGCAGGAACCCGATATTCTCGGGCCGGGTCTTGGAATAGAGGTGATCCTGCATGTCATAGGGATTGATGGCAGGCTGCGCTTCGTTGCGCGCCTCCGGCGGGTTGGACCGCAGATGCCGGTCGTGAAAATAATAGTTCACCGTGTCAAGCCGGAACCCGTCAACGCCGCGATCAAGCCAGAAGCGCATCGTCCCCAGCAGCCAGTCCTGCACGTCTGGGTTGTGAAAGTTGAAATCCGGCTGGCTGGGCAGGAAGTTGTGCAGGTAATACTGCCTGCGCCGCGTGTCCCATTCCCAGGCCGGCCCGCCGAACACGGACAACCAGTTGTTCGGGGCGGTCCCGTCCGGGCGGGCGTCGGCCCAGACATACCAGTCGGCCTTCGGATTGGTGCGGCTGGCGCGGCTTTCGGCAAAGAACGGGTGGGCAGAGGATGAATGGCTCAGCACCTGGTCGATGATGACCTTAAGCCCAAGGTCATGTGCCTCGGCCAGCATCGCGTCGAAATCCGCCAGCGTGCCGAACAGCGGGTCAATACCGGTATAATCCGACACGTCATAGCCCATGTCAGCCATGGGCGAGGGGAAGACCGGCGAAAGCCAGACCGCATCGCAGCCCAGCCGTGCGATATGCGCAAGCCGCCGCGTCAGGCCGGGAAGATCGCCGATACCGTCGCCGTTGCTGTCCTGAAACGAGCGCGGATAGACCTGATATGTCACCGACCCGCGCCACCAATCCTTCATGCCGCCCCCCCCGCTTTGCGTTCTTCGGGGCACCAGAACCGACCGGCCGGCAAAGATCAAACGCTTTGGCAAAACGCCTCCCTGTCGCGCGGGAAAAGGGGGGGAAAGCCGCCGGGCCGTGCCGGGGGCGACACCCACCGGGCAGGTGCAGAAAAGACAGGGGCGCAGTTTGCGCCCCTGCCTTGCGTTCTCAGATCAGTCGCATGGCGGGTAGGGATAGTATCCGCACAGCGGCGACCCCGGGTAGTACGGCGTGCCAGGGTAGTATCCGTCGGCAGCGCCGACCTCGGCCGCGCCGACGGCGGCCCCGGCAACCGCCGCACCGGCGACCGGAGCGGCCCTGTACCAGGCCCCATGGTAATCCGGCGCGTGGTAGTAATTGCCGGAAATGGCCCCGTCATGATAGCCGCCGACCGATCCGAAATCGACCGTGCCGCCGCGTGGCCCGGTGTAGCTGCCGCCTGCGGCATGGAATCTGCCGCCGCCGCCACGGAAGTCGTCGATGAACACGGCGGCAGGGCCGTTGCCGGCCAGTGATCCTTCAAGTACGGTCACATCGAAGGTCAGGGTCGAACCGTCAAGTACCGGCTTGGTCAGCACGACGACAGCATCGCTGATATCCGAGCCTTCGCCGCCAAGCACCGAAACGGTTGCATTCGGCGGGTCCGCAAAGAAGCTGTCCTTGTCTTCATCCCATTGCTGCAGGAACTGCGCCGTCAGCACATGGCCCGCCGAACGGATCGGACGGTCGGCAAAGACGATGGAGTTGGGGGATATGCCGGTCAGAACAAGCTTGCCGTCGGCAAGGGTTGCCCCGTCGGCATTCAGGACCGCAAGCGACGGAACGGGGCCGGTCGCGGTGACCGCGCCAATCGTCTTTTGCAGCGGAACATGCGGGGTGGTGTTCTGGGCAAGAGCTGGGGCAACCCCAAAAGCAAGCACGCAGAGCGAGGCGGCAATCCGCCCGGAAACTTTCATGTTCATTCTTGAACCTCTTGGAATTCAGGGTGCCGTGCGGCCATATGCCAGCCGCCAGCGGGCGTCAGCCCGCTGCCTGCAAAGCAAAACTCTCCGGCTCCGGGAAGGTCAATACACAACAAAGGCTGATCGGGGTATCTTTCGTCCGGATTGCGGGAAGAATGGCCGCCCGGAAGGCCCGGCTCGGCGGGTTCTGGCCAGAAGCCGACTTGCCCGGTTCCGCCGGACAAGGGTGCAATCCGATCATCATCCGGGCACCTGCGGAAAGGCAAGGCCGCAACCCTTCGTTCATCATCGACCGGGCCGCCGCGCCGCGACCTCAGGGTTTCCGGTCCGCAACCTTCTTCAGATAGGCACCATATTCATTCTTGCGATAGACTGACGCCTGCTCCAGCAGTTGTGCGCGGCTGATCCAGCCCCGCTCGAAGGCGATTTCCTCCGGGCAGCCCGACTGCAGGCCCTGGCGTTCCTCCAGCGTGCGCACGAAGTTGCCCGCGTCCAGCAGGCTGCCATGCGTGCCGGTGTCCAGCCAGGCAAACCCGCGCCCCATCCGCTGGACCGACAGCAGCCCCTCGGCCAGGTACATCTCCAGCAGCGTCGTGATCTCCATCTCGCCCCGCGCCGATGGCTGCACGGTCTTCGCCCGCGCCGGGGCGGTGCCATCCAGGAAATACAGCCCCGTCACCGCAAAGTCCGAAGGGGGCACCTCCGGCTTTTCGATGATGGACACCGCCCGCCCGTCCGGACCGAAGGCGACAACCCCGTATCGTTCGGGGTCCGCCACCTGATAGCCGAACACCGTGCCGCCGGTTGTCTGCGCACCGGCACTGGCCAGCAGTTCGGGCAGGCCATGCCCGTAAAAGATGTTGTCGCCCAGCACCATCGCCGAAGGCGCGCCATTCAGGAAACCTTCGGCCAGCAGATAGGCCTGTGCCAGACCGTCCGGCGAGGGCTGTTCGATATAGGTGAACTGCACACCCCATTGCGACCCGTCGCCCAGGGCACGCCGGAACTGGTCGGCGTCAACCGGCGTGGTGATGATGGCAATTTCGCGGATTCCGGCCAGCATCAGCACCGACAGCGGATAGTAGATCATCGGTTTGTCGTAGATCGGCAGAAGCTGCTTGGAGACGGCAACCGTAACCGGATAAAGCCGCGTGCCTGATCCGCCTGCCAGGATAATCCCCTTGCGCTGTGCCATTTCAGATTTCCCCCAGGTCTTTCAGCACGTTCGTCAGGCTCTTGCGCCAGTCCGGGCGCAGTACCCCGAACACGGTTTCGGTCGTGGAACAGTCCAGCCGGGAATTCTGCGGGCGGCGCGCCGGGGCCGGATAGGCCGCAGCGGGAATATCGGTGACCTGCGTTTGCAGGCCCGCCTGATGGAAAATCCCGCGCGCAAAGGCGGCCCAGGAGACATCGGGCGCTCCGGCAAAATGGTAGGTTCCGGGTGCCCCCAGCCCCAGCGACAAAAGTCGCCCCATTTCAATCAGTGCCGACGCAACATCGCCGGCCGCCGTCGGCCCGCCGATCTGGTCGGCCACAACCGCCAGCGTGTCGCGCGTTTTGCCCAGCCGCAGCATGGTCTTCACGAAATTGGTGCCATGGGCCGAAAACACCCAGGACGTGCGCAGAATGGCAAACCGGCCCCCGGCGGCATGAATGCCGTGTTCCCCGGCAAGTTTGCTGCGGCCATAGGCACCCAGCGGCCCGGTTTCGTCATCGGGGTGCCAGGGTGCGCTGCCCGTGCCGTCAAAGACGTAATCGGTCGAAACATGCAGGAAGGGAATTCCCCGTGCCGCTGCGGCGCGCGCCATAACACCCGGTGCCGTGCCGTTGACCAGCCTTGCCGTGGCTTCATCGCTTTCGGCCTGATCCACGCCCGTAAAAGCCGCCGCGTTGACCACCACGTCGGCGTCCGAAGTGGCGATTGCGGCGGCACAGGTTTCGGGTGTGCGAAGATCCGCCTCGGCGCGCGACAGAAACACCGCACCCGGCAGACGCAGCCGCAGCTCTTGCGCCACCTGTCCGGCCGATCCGAAAACAAGCGCTTTCACGCCGTCACCCCCAGACGCCTGCCCACCCCCTGACGGTCCTGCAAGGGCCGCCACCAGGCGTCATTGTCCAGATACCACTGCACTGTCCGCGCCAGGCCCTCTTCCACCGTCACCGACGGCCGCCAGCCCAGTTCTGTCCGGATCCGGGTCGGGTCGATGGCATAGCGCAGGTCATGCCCCGGACGGTCGGCAACAAAGCTGATCTGATCGGCATAGGCGGTGGCCTTGGGCCGTTTTTCGTCCAGAATGGCGCAGATCGTCCGCACAAGGTCGATGTTGCGCCGCTCGTTCTCGCCGCCGATGTTGTAGCTGCGTCCCACGGCGCCCCGGGTCAGCACCGTCAGCAGCGCATCCGCATGATCTTCGACATAAAGCCAGTCGCGCACATTCTGGCCCGTGCCGTAGACCGGGATCGGCTCGCCCGCCAGGGCCTTCAGGATCACCACAGGGATCAGCTTTTCCGGGAAATGATAGGGTCCGTAGTTGTTGGAACAATTCGTCACCAGCACTGGCAGGCCGTAAGTTTCATGCCAGGACCGCACCAGATGGTCGCTGGCCGCCTTGGACGCGGCATAGGGGGAATTGGGCGCATAGGGCGTGTCTTCGGTAAACTGCCCCGCAGGCCCCAGCGTGCCGTAAACCTCGTCGGTGGAAACATGATGGAACCGGAATGCCTCGGGCCGGCCCTGCCGGACCCAATAGCTGCGCGCCGCCTCCAGCAGGTTGAACGTGCCGGTGATGTTGGTGTCCACAAAATCCGCCGGCCCGTCGATGGACCGGTCGACATGGCTTTCGGCGGCCAGATGCAGGACCGCATCGGGCACCTGTGCCTCAAGAATGCGATCAAGCGCCGCCCGGTCGCGGATATCGGCATGTTCGAACCGGTACAGCGGGCTGTTGGCCACGGGCCGCAGGTTTTCCAGATTTGCCGCATAGGTCAGCGCATCCAGGTTGATCACGCTGTGGCCCGCCCGCACGGCGTGCCGCACCACTGCGGACCCGATAAATCCCGCCCCGCCGGTTACAAGGATTTTCATGTCAGCCTTCGCCGGTAAAGGGGGTTTGGAAATTCCGCAGCAGCGGTGCCGCCCTGTCCTTTTCGCTCAGAACCGCAGGGCCGGAAAGCCCCCAATCCACCCCGATGTCGGGATCGTCAAAGCGCACTGCGCCATCCGCCGTCACGTCGTAATAGTCGGTGCATTTGTAGATGATTTCGCTGTCCGGCTCGCGCGTGGCAAATCCATGAAGAAAGCCCGCCGGGACCAGCAACTGCTTGCCATTGTCGAAACTCAGCTCGATACCGAACCATCTGCCGAAGGTGGGGCTGCCTGCCCGGATGTCGACGGCAACGTCAAGAAAGCGACCCCTGCCGCAGCGCACCAGCTTGGTCTGCGCATGGGGCGGGGCCTGAAAATGCAGGCCCCGCACGGTATTCACCGCCGCCGACAGCGAATGGTTGTCCTGCACGAAATCGAAATCCAGGCCATGCTCTGCCAGCACGCGCCTGTTCCAGCTTTCGCAAAAGAACCCACGGGCGTCGCCGAAGCGGCGCGGCGTCAGAACCTTCAGCCCCGGCAGGCCCGTTTCCTCAATCCTCACCTGCGCCGCTCCACGGTTTTGCCGATCCCGCCCATAGCAAGATCACCGCAGGTTGTCACCTTCGTTCGGCCAAACCGGCGGCGGCGTCACACCCACCGTCCCACCGCCATCGCCCGCAGCGTCAGGGCCGCCGCCTTGGTGACCGATGATACGGCCCGCAGCGACACGGCTGTAACGGCCGGCGTTTCTGCGGCCAGCCAGCAATCGCCATCCTGCACGCTGCCGCTGACCGTCGGGGCAAAGGCAAAGGCCCTGGGAAAGGTCCAGACGGTTGTGGCGGACCGGAACAGGGAACCGCTGGCGGTCGAGGCATTTGGCACCGACACCCCCGCCGAGGTGCAGATCTGCGTGCCGTCGGCAAAGCGCACAAATTCCCCCGCCGCCGTCGCGCCACGCTCGATCACGGCACCTGTCGGGACACCGCCGGATTGGGCCACCGTGCCAAGCAGCGTCGCCTGAGTGAAGGTCATCGCCCAGGCCTGCCACGCCCCGCCGGAAAAATGCCGCTGCCAGTCGGCCGCGGCCCCGCTGGCAGGCACCGCCGTCCAGCGCTGGATGATCCGGTCGCCACCGATCCCGTGAACCACCTCCAGCAGCCCTGCCGGGGCCGCCGCCGGCAGGCCGGTTGTTGCGGCATCGGTCCGGTACCAGCCTGCAACAGCCACCGCATTGGCCGAAACCAGTGCCGCGCCAAGGGTTTGCCCCTGCGTCACCCCCAGCCCGAAGACCCCCCCGGTCTGAAACACCCGTGCCAGCCGCCCGGCTGTCGCATCATGGCTGGCGCTTTGTGTGCCGGTGCCGCCCACGGGCACGTCCACCTGAAGCGCCGCGTTCGACAAAACCACCGGCGACTGCCCGCCGCAGACCAGCGCGATCTGATCCGGGCCGGGGCGGGCAAGCCCGGTGTCGGTGTCACCGGCAAAGCGCAGCGCGGGCTGGCCTGTCGTTCCGTCCGGCATCAGCACCCCCTGCGGCAGCGCCACCGACCCGCCGGCGGCAACCCGCAGCGCCTCGACAAACCCCGACCCATTCGGGCTGACCTTTACCGAGAAGTCGTCATTTCCCGCCAGCCCCAGTTCCGCCCGCCCCGAAAAGCCGGTCTGGAACAGAAGGCTTGCCGTATCCGCCGCTGCCGCCTTGTTCAGTTTCAGCTGATGCCCGCCCCCGGAATGATTGAACAGCGTCGCGGCGGAGGAAACCGAAAGCCGGTTGACGGCATCGGGGGCCGCATTGACCCCCACCTGCACAAAGCGCTGCGGCAGATCCCCCGCCGCAACCCAGGCCGACCCGGAAAAGACGACGCTGGTGTTGTCCGCCAGAACCTCGGCCCGCCAGCCCGGCCGCGGGGCAAAGAAGACCCAGCCTTCCAGGTCGAAGACCGCGATGGCACCATCGCGTCCGGCCCAAACGCCCGAAGCCCCCGCAGCCACGATATGGCGGTTGCCAATGGCTGCCGTGCCGGGGGCCAGGGTGCGGGTGCGGTCCAGAACGGCAAGCTGTACGATGACGTCCAGCAGGCGCAGCGCCTCGTTATGGGTGACATGCTTCTGGGCCTGGGACGGCTGGATATAGGGCAGGGCAAGAACGGCTGAAACATCCGACATGGGGAACACCTCCGGGGCTGATGACCCCGGACGCTAGGAAAACCCGGTCAACCATCGCTTACCCTGCCGAACGCTGCCACGGCGTCGGGCGCAACAGCCCCTTTCTATTTGCCGCCGCCCGCCGTTTCGGACCCGCCGCGCGTCAGGTAATAGGCGGCAAGGACCGGCACAAAGGTTGTCACGAAAACCACGATGGCGACCACATTCGTCACCGGGCGCTGGCGCGGGCGGACCAGTTCGTTCAGCATCCAGATCGGCAGGGTCGACTGCTGCCCGGCGGTAAAGGTGGTGACGATCACCTCGTCGAAACTCAGCGCAAAGGCCAGCATCCCGCCTGCCAGCAGGGCAGAGCCAAGATTGGGCAGGATCACATGGCGGAAGGTCTGGAACCCGTTCGCGCCCAGGTCGAGCGACGCTTCCACGATCGACCCGGACAGGCGGCGGAACCGCGCCACCGCATTGTTGAACACGATGACGATGCAGAAGGTGGCATGGCCCAGCACGATGGTCCAGGTCGAAAACGGAATGCCCATCACGTCAAAGGCAGACCGCAGCGACATGCCGGTGATGATGCCGGGCAGGGCGATGGGCAACAGGATCAGCAGCGAAATCTGGTCACGGCCAAAGAACTTCGCCCGGCTCATCGCGGCGGCGACCAATGTGCCCAGAACCAGCGCCAGCGCGGTGGATATCGCCGCCACCTGAAGCGACAGATACAGCGGCGGCCAGATATCCGCCCGGTTCCACGCCACCGCGAACCACTTCAGCGTCAGGCCCGGCGGCGGAAACTGATAGGTCCGCTCTTCGGTGGTGAAGGCATAAAGGAAGATCAGCAGGATCGGCACATGCAGAAACAGCAGGCCCGCCGCAGCCCCCAGCGTCAGCCCCAGCGGTGCGCGGCTGTCAGAGCGCATCAAACGCCCCCATCCGCTTGGCCAGTGCCAGATAGACCAGCATCACCGCGATCGGCACCACCGCAAAAGCCGCCGCCAGCGGGATGTTTCCGGCGGTGCCCTGCAGCGTGTAGACCGCCTGCCCGATGAACAGACGCGACGATCCGATGATCTGGGGGATGATGTAATCGCCCAGCGTCAGCGAGAAGGTAAAGATCGACCCCGCGATCACCCCCGGCAGCGCCAGCGGCAGGATCACCCTGCGCAAGGTCTGCGCCCGCGTCGCGCCAAGGTCCGCCGAAGCTTCCAGCATGCTTTGCGGCACCCGCTCCAGCGCGGCCTGCATCGGCAGGATCATGTAAGGCAGCCAGACATAGACAAAGACGATCCAGGTCCCGATGTAAGAGGTGGACAGCGAATTGCCCCCGATCACCGGCAGCGCCAGAACCGCGTTCAGCACCGCCGAGGCCCCGGCGGCATCGGTGGCCCAGGTGACGATGCCTTCCTTCGACAGGATCAGCTTCCAGGCGTAGACCTTCACCAGATAGCTTGACCACAAAGGCAGCATGACCCCCAGGTAGAAGGCCGCTTTCCAGCGCCCCCGGGCGTAGCGCGCCGCATAATAGGCGATGGGAAAGGCGATGACCGCACAGCCCAGCGTTACCGCCGCAGCCATCCCCACCGTGCGCAGCAGGATGTCGAAATTCGACGGGCGCAGCAGCTCCAGATAGGTCTTCAGCGTGAATTCCTGCACCACCAGGCCGGAAAATTCATCGATGGAATAAAAGCTTTGCAGCAAAAGGGCAGCCAGCGATCCCAGATAGACCACACCCAGCCACAGCAGGGGCGGTGCCAGCAGCAGCACCAGCAGCAGATCGGGCCGCCGCCAGAACAGCGCCGTCAGACGGTCGCCCGGGCCACGTACCGGCAGGGTGACGGGACGAAAGCCCATCATGCTTCGTCCATCACGTGCAGCATTGCCGGATCAAAGGCCAGCCCCACGCGCGCGCCGGTTGCGGGCAGGGCCTGTCCTGCGGGGACCAGCACGGCCAGTTCCGCGCCGGGTCCGTCGATCACCACCCGCGTTCCCGCCCCCAGATAGCGCAGCGCCGTCACCGTTCCGGCCAGTGCAGCCCCCTCTGCCGCCGTCAGCCGCAGCGATTCGGGCCGCAGGCTGGACCAGCGCGCAGGCCCGCCCAGCCGCTGCGTCAGCGCGGGCGGCAGCACGTTGGACGATCCGACGAAATCCGCCACGAAACGCGTCCGGGGCTTGCCGTAAACCTCTTCCGGCGTGCCGACCTGCGCCACCTTTCCGTCCGAGAAGACCGCAACCCGGTCGGCCATGCTCAGCGCCTCGCCCTGGTCATGGGTCACAAAGACAAAGGTGATCCCCAGCCGCTTTTGCAGCGCCTTCAGTTCGTCCTGCATCGCCTCGCGCAGCTTCAGGTCCAGCGCGCCCAGGGGTTCGTCCAGCAGCAGCACGCGCGGCTCGTTCACCAGCGCACGTGCCAGCGCCACGCGCTGGCGCTGCCCGCCCGAAAGCTGCCCCGGCTTGCGGTCGCCGTAGCCGTCCAGCTTGACCAGCGCCAGCATTTCTTCCGCCCTTGCCGCCCGCACGGCGCGCGGCACGCCTTTCACCATCAGCCCGTACGCCACGTTGTCGCGCACGTTCATGTGCGGAAACAGCGCATAGTCCTGAAAGACGGTATTGACGTTGCGCAGGTTGGGCGGCACGCGCCCCGACTCCTCGCCGAAAATCCTGATCTGTCCGCCTGTGGGTTTTTCGAAGCCCGAGATCAGCCGCAGACAGGTCGTCTTGCCGGACCCTGACGGCCCCAGCATGGCAAAGAACGACCCTTCGGCAATGGCAAGGTCAACCCCGTCGACGGCGCGCACGGGCCCGAAATGGCGTGATACGCCGACGAATTCCACCGCATCGGTCATGGGGCTACCCGTTTTCCCGCCTGGGCCGGGACGTGAGAAAACCCCGGGCGCGCCGCCCGGGGTCATCGCACCAGCGCAGGCTCAGCGCCCGCCGATCACGCCGATATAGTCTGACACCCAGCGATAATAGGGCACGCAAGCCCCTTCGCCCTGGGCACAGTTGGCCGTCGGGGTGGTCCAGAACCGGATCCGGTCGAAATCGTCCAGCCCGTTGGCGGTGCAGATTTCGGGCGTCAGCATGCCGCGCCCGTCGGTGCAGGCCGCCGGAACCGCAGGGTTCGCGCCGAACCAGACCGCAAGGTCGGACTGAAGGTTGGACGACAGCGAATGTTCCATCCACAGATAGGCGCAGTTCGGATGTTCGGCATCGGCATGCAGCATCGAGGTGTCGGCCCAGCCGGTGGCCCCTTCCTGCGGGATGGTCGAGGCGACCGGGAATTTCTCGGCCCGCAGCAGATTCACCTGGAACGGCCAGGTGCCCGAAGCGACGACACCTTCGTTCTTGAAGTCATCCATCTGGATGAAGGCATCATGCCAGTAGCGGCCCACCAGATCGCGCTGCTGGCGCAGCAGGTCCAGCGCTGCCTTGTACTGGTCTTCGTTCAGCTCATAAGGGCTGGTGATGCCCAGGTCCGGCTTGTGGAACATCAGGTATTGCGCGGCATCGGCAATGTGGATCGGGCCGTCATAGGCCTGCACCCGGCCCTTGTTCGACGCGCCGTCGGGCAGCGTCTGTTCTTCAAAGACCACGTTCCAGGATGTGGGCGCGTCCTTGAACACCTCGGTGTTGTACATCAGCACGTTCGGCCCCCACATGTAGGGCACGCCGTAATGAACACCGTCCACGGTGTACCAGGGCGCGTCCTGCAGGCGCGGGTCAACCGCGCCCCAGGACGGGATCAGGGCGGTGTTGATCGGCTGCACCCGCTTGCCGGCGATCAGCCGCAACGAGGCATCGCCCGACGCGGTCACAAGGTCGAACCCGCCCTCGTTCATCAGCGCCACCATCTCGTCCGACGTGGCCGCCGTCTTGACGTTCACCTTGCAGCCGGTCGCTTCTTCGAACCTGGTCACCCAGTCAAAGGCCTTGTCGGTTTCGCCGCGTTCGATGTAGCCAGCCCAGGCCACGATGTTCAGCTGGCCTTCGCCCGGCCCGATGGCCGCCACCTGCGCAACGGCAGGCACCACGGCGACAATCGCGGCAAGGGCCGATGTTCCCAAAAGCTTCAGTGTCTGCATTGCTGATCCTCCCCGTCCTGTTGTTCCTTGACGGGGCCAAGCGTAACCGTGCCCCCGGCATGTCCGCAACCTGAAAAGGCAACCGGTGCGGGCTGTTCCTGCTGCGCGTCAGGCCGGAATGCGCATCCGGTACCGCGCCGTGACCTGCGGCTTGCAGAAGGGCCGGGGCAGCCCGCCCGCCAGACGGCGCAAGGTCACCGCCGCCCCGGTCTGCCCCATGCGCGGCATGCTGTCTTCGGTGATCCCTGCCTTATGCGGCGTCGGCAGGACATCGGGCAGCCCCCGCAGCGGGTTGTCGGGCGGCAGCGCGGGTTGTCGGACACATCGGGGCACCGCCCCGGCGAGATGGCCGCCCGCCAGCGCCGCAGCCAGCGCCGCCGTGTCCACCACCGGCCCGCGCGCGGCCCGGTGTCACGCCTGTACCTTTTGGTAGGGCCGGGATCATGCAGGTCCGGTCGCGGCCGCGCCACGGCCCGGACCTGCGCCTTCGGGCCTTGTGGCCCCCTTACACACTCAGGGCAACTGCGGTTTCCCACTCATGGCATTGCGCGGCCAGTTCCGGCGACAGCGGCCTGTCGGTGTAAAGCGTGTCGATGTCGCGCAATGACACGATCCGCACCGGGGCGCTGCGCTGAAACTTCGAGGCGTCCGCCACCAGAAAGGTCCGCCGCGCCCGCCGGATCAGCGCCTGGCTGACGCGCACCTCCTGCAGGTCGAAATCCAGAAGGTCGCCATCCGCATCCAGCGCCGAGGCCCCGATGATCGCGAAATCCACCTTGAACTGCTCGATGAACTGCGCGGTCAGGTCGCCCACCAGCCCGCCGTCCGACCGGCGCAGGACGCCGCCCGCCACCATGATCTCGCAGCTTTCATTTGCCACCAGAATGTTGGCGACGTTCATGTTGTTGGTCACCACCGTCAGGTTGCGGTGCCCCAGCAGCTCGCGCGCCACCGCCTCGGTCGTTGTGCCGATGTTGAGAAACAGCGAACTGTTGTCGGGAATGGCCCGCGCACAGATGCGCGCAATCGCCGCCTTTGCCTCGTCATTCAGGCGGCGGCGTTCCTGATAACCGATGTTGGCCACCCCCTTGCGGATCACCGCCCCGCCATAGACCCGGTCCAGCAGGCCTGCATCCGAAAGATCGGTCAGGTCGCGCCGGATCGTCTGGAGCGTGACGCCGAAGCGGTCTGCAAGCTGGTCCACGATCACGCGGCCTTCGCTGCGCGCGATGTCAAGAATTTCGGTCTGGCGAAAGCTCAGCGCCACGGCGATGCCCCGTCTGTTTTGCCGATCTAGGCGCGCGGCCCCGGCGCGGTCAAGCATGCTGCTTTGCAACAAACACTGCGGCATCGCAGCGAAAAGGGCAGAAGGGATGACAGAAAGATGCGCGATTCTGCCAAAAGCGAACATAAACGAAAACAAAGATTGACACCGGCGCGAGTCACCCCCGATTGTGCAGGTCTCTGGGGGGAAAGATTTGCCGCAACACACGGACCATCGCGGCCCGGTCGATCTGTTTGTGATCGGTGGGGGCATCAACGGCTGCGGGATTGCCCGCGATGCCGCCGGACGCGGCCTGTCGGTGGCCCTTGCCGAAATGGGGGATCTGGCGCAGGCCACGTCCAGCGCCTCGACCAAGCTGTTTCACGGCGGGCTGCGCTATCTGGAATATTTCGAATTCCACCTGGTGCGGGAATCGCTTTCTGAACGCGAAACCCTGCTGCGTGCGATGCCCCATATCAGCTGGCCGATGCGCTTTGTCCTGCCCTACAGCGCCGACATGCGCTTTGAAGGGCAGACACCCACCTCACGGCTGCTGTCGCGGGTCATGCCCTGGATGAAGGGCCGCCGCCCCGCCTGGCTGATCCGGCTGGGCCTGTTTCTGTATGACAATCTGGGGGGCAGAAAGATTCTGCCGGGCACCCGCACGGTTGATCTGCGCAGCGATCCGGCGGGCAAGCCGCTGCAGAAGCGGTTTTCCCTTGCCTATGAATATTCTGATTGCTGGGTCGAGGATTCGCGCCTTGTCGTGCTGAACGCCCGTGATGCCGAGGCGCGCGGCGCCCGCATCATGACCCGAAGCAAGGTGGTTTCTGCCGAACGCGGCGCTGATCTGTGGCAGGTGACAGTGGACCATGACGGTGCCGCGCGCGAGGTGATCGCAGCGCGGGCCATCGTGAATGCCGGTGGCCCCTGGGTGGAAGACGTGGTGCGCGGCGTGCTGCGGGTAAACTCCGGCGAAGGCGTGCGGCTGGTGCGCGGCAGCCATATCGTGACCCGGAAGCTTTACGATCACGACAAGTGCTATTTCTTTCAGGGCGAAGACGGCCGGATCATCTTTGCCATTCCCTATGAGCAGGACTTTACCCTGATCGGCACCACCGATCAGGATCACAAGGGCAGGCCCGGCGATGCGGTCTGCACGCCCGAAGAACAGGATTATCTCTGCGCCTTCGCCTCGCGCTATTTCGAAAAGCCGGTGACGCGCGCCGATATTGTCTGGACCTATTCCGGCGTGCGCCCGCTTTATGACGACGGCGCGACATCGGCCACGGCGGCGACGCGCGATTATGTGCTCAGCCTTGATGCCGCCGGGGCACCGCTGCTCAACGTCTTTGGCGGCAAGATCACCACCTACCGCCGCCTGGCGGAATCGGCACTGGAAAAGCTGACGCCCTTCTTTGCGGACGCGACCGGCAAATGGACCGCCGGCGTTGCCTTGCCCGGCGGCGATTTTCCCGTCGACGGTGCGGCGGCCCTGACCGATGGCCTGCGGCGCGAATATCCCTTTCTTGACGCTTACTGGGCCGGGCGGCTGGTGCGCGCCTATGGCACCGAGGCGCGGCACGTGCTGGGCACCGCCCGCACCGCTGCCGATCTGGGCCGGTCCTTCGGGGCCACCCTGACCGAAGCCGAGCTGCGCTGGCTGATCGCCCGCGAATATGCCCGAACCGCGCAGGATGTGGTGTGGCGCCGCACCAAGCTGGGGCTGCGCCTGACACTTGACCAGATCGCGGAAATAGATGCCTTCATGACACGCGAACATGACCGGGCGGCGGCAGAATGACGGGGCAGGGGCGATGACGCTGGAACTTGACGGTGTGACAAAGCTCGTGGCCGGGCGCACCCACATCCACCCGACCGATCTGACGCTGGAACGCGGCACGATGAATGTGCTGCTGGGGCCGACCCTGTCGGGCAAGACCACCCTGATGCGCCTGATGGCGGGCCTTGATGTGCCCAGCGCGGGCCGCGTGCGCTGGAACGGCACCGATGTGACCGGGATGCGCGTGCAGGACCGCAAGGTGGCGATGGTCTATCAGCAGTTCATCAACTATCCCTCGATGACGGTCTATGACAACATCGCCTCGCCGCTGCGCCTGATGGGCAAGTCCGGGGCAGAGATTGACCGCGCCGTGCGCAAGACCTCGGACATGATGAAGCTGACGCCGCTTCTGTCGCGCAGGCCGCTGGAACTGTCCGGCGGCCAGCAGCAGCGCTGCGCGCTGGCCCGCGCCCTGGTGAAGGATGCCGGGCTTGTCCTGCTGGACGAGCCGCTGGCGAACCTTGACTACAAGCTGCGCGAAGAGCTGCGCGCCGAAATTCCGAAGATATTCGAGGAATCCGGCGCGATCTTTGTCTACGCCACAACCGAGCCGGAAGAGGCGCTGTTGCTGGGGGGCCAGACCGCCACCCTGTGGGAAGGCCGCGTCACCCAGTTCGGCCCCACCCCGCAGGTCTACCGCCACCCGGCGGATGCCACGACGGCGCGCGTCTTTTCCGACCCGCCGATGAACTTTGTGCCCTGCGTCAGGAAGGGCCACCGTGTCAGCTTTGGCGATCATGCCAATGCGCCCGCCGATGGCCCCTTCGCGGCCCTGGCTGACGGTCGCTACATGGCCGGTTTCCGTGCCAATCACCTGTCGCTGAATGCCCATTCCGGTGCCTCGGTTGCCTTTCCCTGCACGGTGGCGGTGACGGAGATCACCGGATCGGAAAGCTTCCTGCATCTGGTCCACGGGGCAGACCGCTGGGTCGGCCTGGTTCCGGGCGTGCATGACCTGGCCCCGGGGACCGAAGTGACGGTCTGGCTTGACCCTGCCCATGTCTATGTCTTTGCCAAAGACGGCGCATTGGTGGCCCCCGCCGCCTATGCGCTGGCCGCCTGAGAGGAACCGCATGGCCCGGATCACGCTGTCAAACCTCGCGCATTCCTACTTTCCCGATCCGAAGGGCGAGGCGGATTATGCGCTCAAGGAAATGGACCATGTCTGGGAAGACGGCGGGGCCTATGCGCTGCTCGGCTCCTCCGGCTGCGGCAAGACCACGCTGCTCAACATCATTTCGGGCCTTGTGCGCCCGTCGCAGGGGCGCGTGCTGTTTGGCGACCGCGACGTGACCGATGCCGCCACCTCTGACCGCAACATCGCCCAGGTGTTCCAGTTTCCGGTTGTCTACGACACCATGACGGTGCGCGACAATCTGGCTTTCCCCCTGCGCAACCGGGGCATGGACCCCGCCTATGTCGCCTCGCGCGTCAACCAGATCGCCCGGATGATCGGGATGGAGGCAGAGCTTGGCCGCAAGGCGCGCGGCCTGACGGCGGATGCCAAGCAGAAGATCAGCCTGGGGCGCGGCATGGTGCGCGAGGATGTGAACGCCATCCTGTTCGACGAACCGCTGACCGTCATCGACCCGCATATGAAATGGGAATTGCGCACACAGCTGAAATCGCTGCACCGCGAATTCGGCCATACGATGATCTACGTCACCCATGACCAGACCGAGGCGCTGACCTTTGCCGACAGGGTCGTGGTGATGTATGACGGCCGCGTCGTGCAGATGGGCACGCCGCAGGACCTGTTCGATACACCCGAACATACCTTTGTCGGCTATTTCATCGGCTCGCCCGGCATGAACCTTCTGGAGGCCAGGGTTGAGGGCAACCGGGCAACGGTCGCCGGTGTCAGCCTGCCGCTGGGTGCCGACTATGGCGCGCCACGGGGGCGTGTGCAGATCGGCATCCGCCCCGAATTCGTCAGCCTGACGGCGGCAGAGGGGCTGCCCGTGACCATCCGCCGGATCGAGGATGTGGGCCGCCACCGCATCGTCCGCGCCGATTTCAACGGGACCGGGATCAACGCCGTCGTCGGGGAAGGCACCGCCCTGTCGCCTGACATGACCCGCCTTGCCTTTTCCCCCGAACATATCGGGGTCTATGCCGATGACTGGCGTGTCAGCCCGCAGGGCAGCCGCGCGGGGAGGGCCGCCTGATGGACAAGACCCCCAACCAGAAGGCCTGGTTCCTGGTCTTGCCGGTGCTGGTGCTGGTCGCCTTTTCGGCCGTGATCCCGCTGATGACCGTGGTCAACTATTCCGTCCAGGACACCTTCGGGGACAATGAATTCTTCTGGGCCGGGCTGGAATGGTTCGAAGAGATGCTGGGTTCTGACCGGCTGTGGAACGCGCTGGGCCGGCAGGTCATGTTCTCGGCCATCATTCTGGCCATTCAGGTGCCGCTGGGCATCTTCATCGCGCTGAACATGCCGAAGAAAGGGTTCTGGGCCTCGGTCTGTCTGGTGCTGATGTCGCTGCCGCTGCTGATCCCGTTCAACGTTGTCGGCACCATCTGGCAGATATTCGGGCGCGTCGACATCGGCCTGCTGGGCCATACGCTGGCGGCGCTGGGGCTGGATTACAACTATACCAACGACGCCTTCGATGCCTGGGCCACGATCATCGTCATGGATGTCTGGCACTGGACCTCGCTGATCGCGCTGCTGTGCTATGCCGGGCTGCAATCGATCCCGCAGGCCTATTATCAGGCCGCGAAGATCGATCAGGCCAGCCGCTGGAAGGTGTTCCGCTATATCGAACTGCCCAAGATGCGGGGTGTGCTGCTGATAGCGGTGCTGTTGCGTTTCATGGACAGCTTCATGATCTATACCGAACCCTTCGTCGTCACCGGCGGCGGGCCGGGCAATGCCACCACCTTCCTGTCGATCGATCTTGTGAAAATGGCGGTCGGGCAGTTTGACCTTGGCCCTGCGGCCGCCTTTTCGATCATGTACTTCCTGGTGATCCTGCTGGTGTCCTGGGTTTTCTACACCGTCATGACCAACCTCGACAAAGAAGAGGTGCGCTGAATGTCCGCCACCCCCCTGGACACACCCCGCACCGCGCCGCGCATCAATGGCTCGGCGGTGGTGATGACGCTGTACATCCTGTTCCTGCTGCTGCCGATCTACTGGCTCGTGAACATGAGCTTCAAGACAAACGAAGAGATCACCAGCAGCTTCACCCTGTTCCCGCAGACCTTCACCCTGGGCAACTATGCGGTGATCCTGACCGACCCAAGCTGGTACATGGGCTATGTCAACTCGCTGATCTATGTGGTGATGAACACGGTCATTTCGCTGACCGTGGCGCTTCCGGCGGCCTATGCCTTCAGCCGCTACAGCTTCATGGGCGACAAGCACCTGTTCTTCTGGCTTCTGACCAACCGCATGTCGCCGCCGGCGGTCTTTGCGCTGCCGTTCTTCCAGCTGTATTCCTCGGTCGGGCTGTTTGACACGCATATCGCGGTGGCGCTGGCGCATTGCCTGTTCAACGTGCCCCTTGCGGTCTGGATCCTGGAAGGGTTCATGCGCGGCGTGCCGAAGGAAATTGACGAGACCGCTTATATCGACGGCTATTCCTTTCCGCGCTTTTTCATCCGCATCTTCATGCCGCTGATCGCCAGCGGCATCGGGGTTGCCGCCTTCTTCTGCTTCATGTTTTCCTGGGTGGAACTGCTGTTGTCGCGTACGCTGACGGCGGTCAACGCCAAGCCGATCGCGGCGATCATGACGCGCACCGTGTCCGCCTCGGGGATGGACTGGGGCGTGCTGGCGGCGGCAGGCGTGCTGACGATCATCCCCGGCGCGCTGGTGATCTGGTTCGTGCGCAACTACATCGCCAAGGGCTTTGCGTTGGGGAGGGTGTGATGATGGCGTCGCTAGGGCAAGAGTTTGTGCTGTCGGTCGGATTTCTTGCCCGATTTGACCCGCGTCAAATCGGGTCGCGCCTGCCTGCCCGTGGCAGGCGCGTTGCCGCGCCAGCCCAGCCAGGCGCGCCCCGATTTCCAACCCCCGGCACCTGCACCCACGCCCCTTGCCCAACGGCCTCCGGCCTTATGGGCAACGGGCCGGAAAACGCTGCCCCGCAGCGTTTTCTATCGGCCCGTGGCCCCGAAGCTAACTGTCTCGGAAGCCAGGCCTGCATTGCTGACAAAGATTCAATGAAATGACCCGTACCCCCTGGTCCACCATCTACCTTGCCACCGCCGCCGTGCTGCTGGCGGCCCTGGCCTTCCTGGTCTGGGCCACGCCCCGCAGCGAAGACGGCATCGCCTGGACCGATCCGATGATCCCCGGCGGCTGGATGGCCTGGACCTTTCCCACAGCCCTGTTCTTCTGGTGCATCGCCAGCATTCTGGCGCTGTTCACGATTCTGGCCATCCGCTTTCCCGAAACGCCGCGCCGGGGTATCCTGCGGATCGAGACGACGCGGGGCGACCGGCTGTTCATCACGTTGCTTGGCTCTGCCTTCATTCACCTTGCAACGCTCGGCATTCTCGGTGCCGACCTGATCTGGGTCGCGCCGATCCTATCCCTGATTTATGCTGCGGCGGTGTTCCGCTGGGTATAGACAGGTACACGACCCTGCCGGGGGGGCGGCCCCGGCCAAGACGTCACTCTGGGAGGAGTTTACACCAATGAGACTACGTCACACATCAACCGCGATGGCGCTTGCGCTGCTCGCGATGGGTGCGCCGGCCTGGGCAGACATGGATGCGGCGAAAGCCTTCCTGGATGCCGAAATCGGCAACCTGTCGACGCTCAGCCGCGCCGATCAGGAAGCGGAAATGCAGTGGTTCATCGATGCGGCCAAGCCCTATGCCGGCATGGAAATCAAGGTGGTGTCCGAAACGATCACCACGCATGAATACGAATCAAAGGTGTTGGCCCCGGCCTTTACCGCGATCACCGGCATCAAGATCACCCATGACCTGATCGGCGAAGGCGACGTGGTTGAAAAACTTCAGACCCAGATGCAGTCGGGCGAAAACATCTACGACGCCTATGTCAACGACAGCGACCTGATCGGCACCCACTGGCGCTATCAGCAGGCCCGCGACCTGACCGAATGGATGGCCGGCGAAGGCAAGGCCGTGACCAGCCCCACGCTGGACCTGGCCGACTTCATCGGGCTCAAGTTCACCACCGCCCCGAACGGCAATCTTTATCAGTTGCCCGACCAGCAGTTCGCGAACCTCTACTGGTTCCGCTACGACTGGTTCTCGGATCAGAAGACCAAGGACGATTTCAAGGCCAAATACGGCTATGACCTGGGCGTTCCGCTGAACTGGTCGGCCTATGAGGATATCGCCGAATTCTTCACCGGCCGCGACATGTCCTATATGGGCGGGCCGACCAAGGTCTATGGCAACATGGACTACGGCAAGAAGGACCCGTCGCTGGGCTGGCGCTATACCGATGCCTGGATGTCGATGGCCGGCATGGGCGATGTGGGCGAGCCGAACGGCCTGCCGGTTGACGAATGGGGTGTGCGGGTGGACGAAAACTCGCGTCCCGTCGGCTCTTGCGTGGCGCGTGGCGGTGCCACCAATGACGCGGCGGCGGTCTATGCCGTGACCAAGGCCATCGAATGGCTGCAGAAGTACTCGCCCCCGCAGGCGGCCGGCATGGTCTTCGGCGAAGCCGGCCCGGTTCCTGCCCAGGGCGAGATTGCCCAGCAGATGTTCTGGTACACCGCCTTCACCGCCGACATGGTAAAGCCCGGTCTGCCCGTGATGAACGAGGATGGCACGCCGAAATGGCGCATGGCCCCCTCGCCGCATGGGGCCTACTGGCAGGAAGGCACCAAGGTTGGCTATCAGGACGTGGGGTCGTGGACGCTGATGAAATCCACCCCCGTGGATCGTGCCCAGGCGGCCTGGCTTTATGCCCAGTTCGTCACCTCGAAGACGGTGGACCTCAAGAAATCGGATGTCGGCCTGACCTTCATCCGCGAATCGACCATCGACAGCCAGCACTTCACCGACCGCGCCCCGAAACTGGGCGGGCTGATCGAATTCTACCGCTCGCCCGCGCGCATTGCGTGGTCGCCCACCGGCACCAACATCCCGGATTATCCGAAGATGGCCCAGCTGTGGTGGCAGAACATCGGCGACGCCATGTCGGGGGATAAAACCCCGCAGGAAGCGCTGGATGCCCTCTGCGCCGAACAGGAAAAGGTGCTGGCCCGGATCGAGAAATCCGGCGTTCAGGGCGACATCGGACCGCTGATGAACGCAGAGCAGGACGCGCAGATCTGGCTTGACGCCCCCGGCGCACCGGTGGCCAAGCTGGAGAATGAAAAGCCCCAGGGCGAAACCATCGACTATGACACGCTGATCAAGTCGTGGAACTGATCGGGGCCTGACGGCAAAGACAGGGGGCGGGCGCGCAGGTGCCCGCCCTTCTTCTTCGGGGTCGGGGGGAAACCGCCTTTGACCCCGCCATCCTGCACCCGGACTTACAGGGTTGCGCGCCGGTGGAGCCTGGCCTGACCCTGGTCCTGGCCCGAAGGGCCAAGCCGATGGGCAGGGAAGGGTGCCGGCCCGCGCATCAGGTCGCGCTTGCCCAGGGGCAAGCAGGCGCGGTCAACTCCGGCACCGGTCTGTCTGGAGGAAAGCATCTGCGGTTTTCCGAAGATCAAGGCCCTGACCGGGAAGGCCGCCACCCGGACCTGCGACGCTTCCTGAAGGCGGCCGGGCGCAGTCTGCGGCCCGTTGCGGCCGCAGGATTGCCGAACCGGTGTCAGGGCTTCTGGCCATGGTTCAAATTGGCGGCGGCATGTCTTATGCTGCGTGCCGCATGACCCCGCCATCCCCCGCCTTCCTGAAAACCGTGATTGATCGGCTGCCCGCGCTGAACGGCCAGCCATGGCTGCCCTTGCCGGGCGGTCGCACCAACCGGCTTTGGCGCGTTGGCCAGGCGGTGATCAAGGCTTATGACCCTGCCGCCGCCTCGCCGCTGTTTCCCAACTCTCCGGCGGCAGAGGCGCGGGCGCTTGCGCTTCTGGGTCCGCTTGGCCTTGCCCCCGGCTTGATCGCTGCGGGTGACGGCTGGCTGGCCTATTCCCATGTTGCCGGGCGGGTCTGGCAGGCGGACCCCGCCCCGGTTGCCCGGATGCTGGCCCGCCTGCATCAGCAGCGCCCCCCGGGCTTTCGCCCGGTTGCGTCAGGCAGTGCTGCCCTGCTGGCGCAGGCGCAGGCCATTGCCGCCGCCTGCCGCACCCGTCTGCCGCCCGCACCGCCGGACCCCGGCATTCCGCCGGTGCCAGGACCCTGCCTCATTCACGCAGATGCGGTTGCGGGAAACCTGATCGACGGCCCCGGCGGTGTCACGCTGATCGACTGGCAATGCCCCGCAAGCGGCGACCCGACGGAAGACCTTGCCACCTTCCTGTCACCCGCCATGCAATGGCTGTACCGCGGCAGCGTGCTGACTGCGCAGGAAACCGGTGCCTTCCTTGCCGCCTATCCCGATCCGGCCGTCACGGCCCGCTATCTGCGCCTGCGCCCGCTGTACCGCTGGCGCATGGCCGCGCATTGCCTTTGGAAGGCGGACCGCGGCGCACCGGATTACGCGCAGGCCGCCGCCGCCGAACTCGCCCCCTGACAGGGTGCCGAAACCGCCTGTCCCTCGCCTGCCGGGCGGGAAAACCCTGCTGGTCCGGGGAAAAGGGGGTGCCAGTGCGGGCGGGGCAGGAAACGCGGCAAGACCTTCCGGCCCATCCACGGGCGGGATCAGGAAACGCGACCCGCGTTTCCCCCGCCTGCGCGCGACGGTGCCCTGCAGACCGGCAGGTCCGGGAACAGCAGAAGGCCAGCGCCCGACCCGGCGGGTGCAAAGCGCCCGCCGGGGGCGGGTCGGGCACTGGCCGGGGGCTTT
>JADCEL010000091.1 GCA_020250125.1 Rhodobacter sp. | reverse complement strand
GGGTGAGGGCCGCCCGGACGATCTGCCAGTGGCAGATCGTCAGGCCCGAACGCACTGCGCGCAAGCGCAGGGCCGGGCAGCAGGCGCGGCCGTCGGGGCAATGCCCCGACTTGGCGCGGACCAAATCCAGCGAAGAAGAAGAGGGGTGCCGTTCCGGATGGCATTCGGGGTTGTCGGGGTGATCCCTGCCGTGGCTCGGGCCAAAGCGCAGTCGCGGGATGAAGCCCGCGCAATCTGCGCAATGCCTGTTTCATCGCCCCGGCCCGGTCAGCGGACCGTTGCCGAAGGGCGTAAGCCCGAAGGCATGGGGGTGAGGGCCGCGCGGACGATCTGCCAGTGGCAGATCGTCAGGCGAGAGCGCACTGCGCGCAAGCGCGCGGCCGGGCAGCAGGCGCGGCTGGATCTGGCGCGGGCCAAATCCAGGGGGGATGGTGCGTGCGGGCACGCACCCTGCGGTTCGGGGCAGGTTCCTTCCCCCTGACGGCTTGTACAAGGGCCCGCCTTCCGCCCATCTTTCCTGCACATCGGGCCGCGCGCCCCCTTGCCCGCTGCCGCCGGGTCGTCCAGAAGGGGCGGGCAGCTTGGGGATATGTGCAGATGGCCTTACCGGTTCAGGACCAGCTGAAATACTGGGGCATCGCGGCGATCATCTTCTTCGCCCTGCTCTACCTTCTGGGCGATGTGATCCTGCCCTTCATCGTCGGCGGGGCGATTGCCTATTTCCTTGACCCCGTGGCAGACCGGCTGCAACAGCTGGGGCTGAGCCGGATTGCGGCGACGGTGGTGATTTCGCTGCTGGCGCTGGTGGTGATCGTGGCCCTGGTGCTGGCGGTGATCCCGACGCTGATCAGCCAGCTCAGCGCGCTGATTTCCGCGGCCCCCGAAATCACCAGGCAATTGCAGACCTTCCTGCTGGAGCGGTTTCCGGAACTCAGCGACAGAACCAGCACGATGCGCCAGACCCTGACCCAGATCGGCGAGGCGATCAGCGCGCGCGGGGGCGAGCTGGTGAACGGGCTGGTCACATCGGCGCTGAACCTGATTTCGGTCGTGGTCTTCATCGTCGTCGTGCCGGTCGTCGCCTTTTACCTGCTGCTGGACTGGGACAAGATGGTGGCCCGCGTCGACAGCTGGCTGCCGCGCGACCATGCCCCCGCCGTGCGCCAGATCGCGCGTGAGATTGACGCGGTGCTGGCAGGGTTCGTGCGCGGGCAGGTCAGCGTCTGCCTGATCCTGGGCACCTTCTATTCGGTGGCGCTGATGCTGGCGGGGCTGCAATTCGGGCTGGTCGTGGGGGCGATTGCCGGGGCGATCACCTTCATTCCCTATGTCGGCTCGCTGGTGGGCGGCGCGCTGGCCATCGGCCTTGCCCTGTTCCAGTTCTGGGGCGACTGGATGTCGATCGGCCTTGTCGCCGCCATCTTCGCCATCGGGCAGTTCTTCGAAGGCAACATCCTGTCGCCCAAGCTGGTGGGCGGGTCGGTGGGCCTGCATCCGGTCTGGCTGCTGTTCGCCCTGTCGGCCTTTGGCGCCCTGTTCGGCTTCGTCGGCATGCTGGTGGCCGTGCCCGTGGCCGCGGTGATCGGCGTGCTGACCCGTTTCGGCATCACGCGCTACCGCGACAGTCTGCTTTACCGGGGGGTGGAAGGCCGCAGTCCCGCGCCGGAGGACGACCGCAGGCCGTGACCCGGCAAATGGCCTTCGATCTGCCCGTGCGCGCGGCGCTGGGGCGGGAAAACTTCTTCGTCTCGCCGGCGAATGCGCTGGCCCTTGCCGCGCTGGACGGCTGGCGCAACTGGCCGGGGGGGCGGATGCTGCTGGTCGGGCCGGAGGGGGCCGGCAAGACCCATCTGGCCCATGTCTGGGCGGCTGCGGCGCGGGCCGTGATCCTGCCTGCCGCAGGTCTGCACACCCGGCCCCTGCCGGGCCTTGCCGATCACGGCGCCGTGGTGGTCGAGGATGCCGGTCATCTGTCCGATCCCGCCGATGAAGTGGCGCTGTTTCACCTGCACAACCTGCTTGGTGCCCAGGGCGGGGCGTTGCTTGTGACCGCCGCAACGCCGGTGCGCGACTGGGGCCTGACGCTGGCCGATCTTGCCAGCCGGATGCAGGCCATCGCCGTCACCCGGCTTGACGCGCCGGACGATGCGCTGCTGTCGGCCGTTCTGGTCAAGCTGTTTGCAGACCGCCAGATCACCGTGGCCCCGGCGCTGATCCCATATCTGGCCAGCCGGATGGACCGGTCCTTTGCCGCCGCCCGCGATCTGGTGGTGCGGCTGGATGCGCTGGCGCTTGCCGAAGGGCGGCCGGTGACGCGCGCCCTTGCGGCCACGCTGCTGGACAGGCCCCGGTCCGGCCTGTAGCCTTGCGGCACCGACCAAAGCGGGCACCAAAGCGGGCAAGGCCACGATGACACAGGCAGATTTCCTTCGAACCGCCATACCGGCACCGGTGGTGCTGCCCGACGCGGAAACGACCGGGCCGAAGCGCTATTTCAACCGGGAACTCAGCTGGCTGGCCTTCAACTGGCGTGTTCTGGACGAGGCGGCGAACCCGCGCGTGCCGCTTCTGGAACGGCTGCGCTTCCTGTCGATCTCGGCCACCAATCTGGACGAATTCTACACCGTCCGCGTCGCCGGCCTGCGAGAGCTGGCGCGGGCGGGCAATGCCACGCTGTCGGACGACGGGCTGACCCCGGCTGAACAGCTTTTGCTGATCAACGCCGATGCGCGCCGCCTGATGCAGACCCAGCAGGCCACCTTCAACCGCCTCAAGCGCGGGATGGAGGCGGAAGGGATCACCCTGCTGACGCGGTCCAAGCTGACCGCGCGCGATTTCAGGTTTCTGGAGACGCATTTCCTGGCAGCGGTGTTTCCGCTGCTGTCGCCGCTGGCCATCGACCCGGCGCATCCCTTTCCCTTCATCCCCAACACCGGCTTTTGCCTGGCACTGCAGCTGGAGCGCAGCCGCGACGGACGCCCCCTGCAGGCGTTGCTGCCGATCCCCCAGCAGATCGCGCGCTTCGTGCCCCTGCCCGCCAAGCCGGGCGAGCACCGGTTTCTGCCGCTGGAGGAACTGCTGCTTCTGCATCTGGGGATGCTGTTTCCCGGCTATGTCGATCTGGGCCATTGTACCTTCCGCGTGCTGCGCGACAGCGACCTGGAACTTGAGGACGAGGCCGAGGATCTGGTGCGCGAGTTTGAGACCGCGCTGAAGCGGCGGCGGCGGGGCGAGGTGATCCGGCTGAAGATCAGCGCCGGTGCCCCCGAAGAGCTGGCATCGCTGATCATGCAGCAGCTGCACGTGACCGAGGCCGACAAGGTAGAGGTGCGCGGTCTGCTGGGCATTGCCGACCTGAAGGAACTGGTGCTGGACAGCCGCCGCGATCTGCTGTGGCCCGCCTTCGCCCCGCGCGTTCCCGAACGGGTGCAGGACCATGACGGCGACATGTTTGCCGCGATCCGTCAGAAGGACATGCTGCTGCATCACCCTTACGAGACCTTTGATATGGTCATCCGCTTTCTGCAGCAGGCGGCGCGCGACCCCGATGTGCTGGCGATCAAGCAGACGCTGTACCGCACCAGCCGCGACAGCCCGATTGTCGAGGCGCTGTGCGAGGCGGCAGAGGCGGGCAAATCGGTGACGGCCCTGGTCGAATTGAAGGCGCGTTTCGACGAGGCTGCAAACATCCGCCAGTCGCGGCGGCTGGAACGGTCCGGTGCGCATGTGGTCTACGGCTTCATCAACTACAAGACCCATGCCAAGATCAGCACCGTGGTGCGGCGCGAGGGGGATAGCCTGGTGACCTACACCCATTACGGCACCGGGAATTACCACCCGATCACCGCGCGCATCTATACCGACCTCAGCCTGTTCACCTGCGACCCCGCGCTGGGGCGGGATGCGACCAAGGTGTTCAATTACCTGTCGGGCTATGTGCAGCCCGAAGGGCTGGAAAACCTTGCGATTGCGCCCATCACCCTCAAGCCGCGCCTGCTGGAGCTGATCGCGGCCGAGGCGGCGCATGCCGCCGCCGGGCGGCCTGCGGCGATCTGGGCCAAGATGAACAGCCTGATCGAGCGGGATGTGATCGATGCGCTTTATGCCGCCAGTGCCGCAGGGGTGAAGATCAGCCTTGTCGTGCGCGGCATCTGCGGTGTGCGGCCCGGTGTCAGGGGACTGTCCGGGAATATCCGGGTAAAGTCCATCGTCGGGCGGTTTCTGGAACATTCGCGGATTGTCTGCTTTGGCAACGGGTCCGGCCTGCCGTCGAAAAAGGCGCGGGTCTTCATCTCTTCCGCCGACTGGATGGGGCGCAATCTGACCCGGCGGGTGGAGACGCTGGTGGAAATCATGAACCCGACGGTCAAGGAACAGATCGTGGGGCAGATCATGGTCGCCAACCTGGCCGATGAGGCGCAAAGCTGGGTGATGCAGCCCGACGGGCGCTTTCTGCGCGATCTGAAGGCGGCGGATGGAACCTTGTTCAACTGTCACCGGTTCTTCATGGAAAACCCGTCGCTGTCGGGGCGGGGGACGGCCGGGGCAAAGGACGTGCCGAAACTGGCGCAGACCGCCGACTGACCGCCCGGGAGGTTGACCCTGCCCGCGCGGGGCGGCATGGTCTGCCCGCAACCGGGGAGGCCAGAATGAACGACCGAAACGAGCCTTCTCCCGACGATCACGGCCCCTTTGCAAGGCCGCTGTTCGACGATCCGTCGGCCCGCG
>JADCEL010000090.1 GCA_020250125.1 Rhodobacter sp. | reverse complement strand
TACAGGGAACCGTGCCGCGTGGGCGGGGGAAACGCCGTGCGTTTCCTCTTCCCGCCCGGAGGGGTGTTCTCCGGGATGGCCGGTCTCTCTGGCAGGGGCCATCGCCCCTGCCAGAGCGCCACGCTGATCCTTGGCCAGCCGGGGGCCAAAGCCCCCAGGCCAGCGCCCGACCCGCCATCGGCGGGCGCTTCTCGCCCGCCGGGTCGGGCGCTGGCCTCTGTTGGTGCGGGTTGCACCGGTCCTGGTGGCAGCGTTCCACGCGGGCGGGGAAACGCGGGGCGCGTTTCCTGATCCCGCCCGGAGGGACGAAAGCAGTTTCACCGCTGAGATGGCAGGGGCCATCGCCCCTGCCACAGCGCTACATTGGCATCAGGACCAGCCGGGGGCCAAAGCCCCCGGCCAGCGCCCGACCCGCCCCCGGCGGGCGCTGGCCTGCGGTAGTGCGGACCGCAAGGGTCTTTGTGGCACCGCCCCGCGCGGGCGGGGCAAACGCGGGTCGCGTTTCATGCTCCCGCCCAAAGGGCCAATCCCTTTCCCCGGATCGGGAAGAGTCTCCCTGCAGGCAGGCGGTCGGATTGCTGTTTCAGCACCCTGCTCCATCCGCGAGACCCCGGTGACCTTCAACGCCTAGGGAAGATGCGCGAAAGAGATCGCCGCCCTGATCGCTACGCGACCGGCCTTCTTCGTGGCGCCGGATCAGGGCCGTGTCGCGGGCCTTGCCACCCATGACCACCTGCGCAGCAGTGCCGGCTATGCCCGGACACTGGAACACACGATCCAGCTGGACCCGGGCGCATCGGGGCGGGGCCATGGCCGCGCGCCGATGGCGGCGGTCAAGGACCATGCCCGCGCGGGCGGCGGACATCCCATCTTTGCGGGTGTCAGCGGGAAAAACCCCGAGGGGCAGGCTTTTCACGCCCGGCTGGGCCATGCGCAAACCGCCATCCTGCCGCAGGTGAGCCGGAAGTCCGGGCGCTGGATGGGCCTTGTGCTGATGCAGAAATTCCTGACCTGACAGCGCGGCGGCGCGGGGGTATGATCGGCCCCATGTCGATCTGGACCCGCATTGCCGATGCCCTCTCTGCCCTTGCCTCTGGCGAAGGGCTGTCGGCGCTGTTCGACCGGCTGCGCCCGCCCCCCGAAAAGACGGTGGCCTTCACCATTGCCGTCATCGCGCTGGGGGCCAAGATGGCCAAGGCCGATGGCGAGGTGACGCGCACCGAGGTTGCGGCCTTCCGGCAGGTCTTTGCGATACCGCCGGGCGAAGAGCAGAATGCAGCCCGCGTCTTCAACCTTGCCCGGCAGGACGTGGCCGGCTTTGACGCCTATGCCCGCAAGATCCGCTCGATGTTCCGCGACGACAGCCGCGTGCTGGTCGATCTGATGGAAGGGCTGTTCCATATCTCGGTGGCGGACGGACGCTGGCACCCCCAGGAAGAGGCGTTCCTCAAGGACGTGGCCGGGATTTTCGGCCTGGACGAGCGCTGCTTCCGGTCGCTCTGCGCCCGCTTCGTGCCCGAGGCAGAGCCCGACCCCTATGACGTGCTGGGCATAGACCCCGATGCCAGCCTGGACGCGGCGCGCGCGGCCTGGAAACAGGCCGTGCGCGACAGCCACCCGGACCGCATGATGGCGCGCGGCGTGCCGGCAGAGGCGGTGAAGCTGGCCGAACGGCGGCTGGTTGCGGTCAACGCGGCGTGGAAAGCGATCTCATCCAGGCGGGCGGCGTGATGGCGCTGCGGCTGGCCACCTACAATGTCGAATGGTTCACGCAGCTGTTTGACGGGGCGAACCGGCTGGCGGCGGACGGGCAGGCATCGGCGCGCTATCAGATCACCCGGGCCGATCAGGCCGAAGCGCTGGGCATCGTCTTTACCGCGCTGGCAGCCGACGCGGTGATGATCATCGAAGCGCCCGATCAGGGGTCGAGGCGCGATACGGTCGCGGCGCTGGAAGACTTTGCGCGGTCCTTTCATCTGCGCACCCGCAAGGCGGTGACCGGCTTTGCCAGCGGGACCGAACAGGAAATCGCGCTGCTCTATGACCCTGATCGGGTGGCGGTGCGCCATGATCCGCAAGGACTGCCGTCAACACGGCAGGACCGGGGCAAGGCACCCAGATTTGATTCCGTTCTTTATTTCGACATCGATGTCGATGCCCGCCCCGAACCGATCCGGTTTTCCAAACCGCCCCTGGAACTGGAGGTGACCGCGGGCGGGCAGACCCTGCGGCTGATCGGGGTCCATGCCAAATCGAAGATGGTCAACGGGGCACCGGTTGCAGCCCAGTCGCTTCGGATCGCCATTCAGAACCGGCGCAAGCAACTGGCGGAATGTGTCTGGCTGCGCCGCCGGGTAGAGGGGCATCTGGACGCGGGCGACAGCCTGATCGTGATGGGCGATTTCAACGACGGCCCCGGACTGGACGACTACGAAAAGCTGTTCGGACAATCGGGCGTGGAGGTGGTTCTGGGCCAGGACGGCCCGGCGGAGCGGCGGTTGTTCGACCCCCATGCGGCCATCGCCCTCGGCCGCAGGATCGGGCTGCAACCCACGACATCACGCTTCTGGCAGGACCCGCAGAAGCAGTATTTCGAGGCGCTTCTGGATTACATCATGGTGTCACCCGATCTTGCGGCCCGCAAACCGACGTGGCGCATCTGGCATCCGTTCAACGATCCGGGCTGCCTGAAGGTGCCGGAGTTGCACGCGGCCCTGCTGGCGGCGTCAGACCATTTCCCGGTGACGCTGGACCTTCCATTGTGATTTGAGAAAACCGGACGGGTGAGGTAAGGCTGCGCCATGAAACATGCGGTTGTGATGCTGATGCTGCTGGCCCTGCCCGTCCGGGCGCAGGAGGCCCCTGCCCCTGCCCCGCCGCCGTCCGGCAGCGTGCAGGAGGGCGTCGATCTGCTGGAACGCGGGATGCGGTCAATCCTGGATGGGCTGGTCACCGAAATGCAGCCCGCCATCGACGGGATGGGTCGGGCACTGACCGGGATGAGGCCGCTGGCCGACCAGCTGTTCACGCTGATCGACAATATCGGGAATTACGAGGCCCCGGTGATGCTGGAGAACGGCGATATCCTGATCCGGCGCAAACCCGCCGCTCCGGCCCCCCAGCCCGCGCCCCGGCCCGCGCCCCTGAAGGAAGGCGAGGTCGATCTGTAAGGGCGGGCCAGGGGGACGGTCACGCGGTTGGCGGACGTCCGGCGAAGGTTCGTCGCCCGTGATTGCAACAAGGGTGCCAGGCCCGCCGCAAAGCGGCGCATCTGCCGCGCTGCCGGTCGGTCGCCATATCGGCGGCGGTCCATGCGGGGCAGGTTGCCTTGGGCGTGCCGGGCCGGGAAGATCGCTTGCAAACGGGGTGCGGGCATGACGATCCCTGACCCGGGACACGCGGGCCAATGCGGTGGCGTCCGTGAAGCCCAACTTCCCCCTTGCCCCGCAGCGCCCCTTCCCCTATAGGGCGGCATCTGCGGTTCCGGGGTGACTCGGCACCGGCGGTTCATCATTGATCCACCGGGTTCAGTGTTACCCTGCATGACCGGCAGGGGCGCTCCGGTGACTGAGAAAAGGAAGCGGCACATGAATGCCCGGGAACTGAAGACCAGGACGCCCGACCAGCTGCGTGACAGCCTGGTCGCGCTGAAGAAAGAGGCGTTCAACCTGCGCTTCCAGCAGGCCACCGGCCAGCTTGAGAACACATCGCGCATGCGCGCCGTCCGCCGCGACGTGGCCCGCATCAAGACCGTATTGAACCAGAAAGCCGCCGAAGCGGCGGCGAACTGAGGAGCACGCACATGCCCAAACGCATCCTGCAAGGCACCGTGACGAGCGACCGCAACGAACAGACCATAACGGTTCTGGTGGAACGCCGCTTCAAGCACCCCCTGCTGCAAAAGACTGTCCGCAAATCCAAGAAGTACCGCGCTCACGACGCGAACAACCAGTTCAAGGTCGGCGATGTCGTGCGCATCGAGGAATGCGCGCCGATTTCCAAGACGAAACGCTGGACGGTGGTGGTCGAAGCTTCGGCTTGATCCCCCTGCCAGATTGATCGAAACCCTGGGACCTGGTCCCAAAGGTCGGGAGAAACCAAATGATCCAGATGCAGACCAATCTGGATGTGGCTGACAACTCTGGCGCGCGCCGGGTTCAGTGCATCAAGGTTCTGGGGGGGTCCCACCGGCGCTACGCCAGCGTCGGCGACATCATCGTGGTGTCGGTAAAGGAAGCCATCCCGCGCGGCCGCGTGAAGAAGGGCGACGTGCGCAAGGCCGTTGTCGTGCGCACCGCCAAGGAGGTTCGCCGTGACGACGGCACCACGATCCGTTTTGACCGCAACGCCGCCGTCATCCTGAACAACCAGGGTGAACCGGTGGGCACGCGCATCTTCGGCCCCGTAGTGCGCGAGCTCAGGGCAAAGAATTTCATGAAGATCATCTCGCTGGCGCCGGAGGTGCTCTGATGGCTGCGAAACTGAAGAAGGGCGACAAGGTCGTCGTGCTGGCGGGCAAGGACAAGGGCAAGACCGGGCAAATCTCGTCCGTTGCCCCCAAGGACAACAAGGCCGTGGTCGAGGGTGTGAACACCGCCGTCCGCCACACAAAGCAGTCGCAGGGAACCCAAGGCGGGCGGATCGCAAAAGCGATGCCCATCGACCTGTCGAACCTTGCCATCCTTGACAGGAATGGCAAGGCCACCCGCGTTGGCTTCCGCATGGAAGGCGACAGGAAAGTGCGCTTTGCCAAAACCACGGGAGAGGTGATCTGATGCTTGACGCAGCCGCCTATACCCCCCGCCTCAAGGCCGACTACAACGCCCGCATCCGCGCCGCGCTGACCGGTGAGTTCAGCTATGCCAACCCGATGCAGGTGCCCCGTCTGGACAAGATCGTGCTGAACATGGGCGTCGGCGAGGCCGTGAAGGACACCAAAAAGGTCAAGACCGCCGCCGAACAGCTGACGCTGATCGCGGGCCAGAAAGCCGTGATCACCCATGCGAAGAAGTCGATCGCGGGTTTCCGTGTGCGCGAAGAGATGCCCCTTGGTGTCAAGGTCACGCTGCGGGGCGACCGGATGTACGAATTCCTGGACCGTCTGATCACCATCGCCCTGCCGCGCGTCCGCGACTTTCGCGGCGTGAAGCCGACATCCTTCGACGGGCGCGGCAATTATGCGATGGGTCTGAAGGAACAGATCGTGTTCCCCGAGATCGAATTCGACAAGGTCGACGACGTCCTGGGAATGGACATCATCATCTGCACCACCGCGAAGACGGACGCGGAAGCAAAGGCATTGTTGAAGCATTTCAAAATGCCGTTCACCAGCTGATCGCGGAAGGAAAAAGAGATGGCCAAGAAATCCATGATCGAACGCGAACTCAAGCGTCAGAAGCTGGTGAAGCAATATGCTGCCAGGCGTCTGGCCCTGAAGACGGTCGCCGCAAACCTGGACCTGCCGATGGAACAGCGCTTCAAGGCGCAGCTCAAGCTTGCAGGTCTGCCCCGCAATTCATCGGCCACACGCCTGCACAACCGGTGCGAGCTGACGGGCCGGCCGCGGTCCTATTACCGCAAGCTCAAACTCAGCCGCATCATGCTGCGCGATCTTGCCTCTTTCGGCCAGATCCCCGGCATGGTGAAGTCAAGCTGGTAAGGAGGGATCAGGCATGATGATGAACGATCCTCTTGGCGATATGCTCACCCGCATCCGCAACGCGCAACTGCGTGGCAAATCCACCGTCAAATCGCCCGCCTCCAAGCTGCGCGCCTGGGTGCTGGACGTGCTGGCGGGCGAGGGCTACATCCGCGGCTACGAGAAGGTCACGACCGACAACGGTCAGGGCGAGCTTGTGATCAGCCTCAAGTACTTCGAAGGCACCCCGGTGATCCGCGACATCAGGCGCGTGTCAAAGCCGGGCCGCCGCGTCTATATGGGCGTGCAGGACATTCCCGTTGTCCGCAACGGCCTCGGCGTTTCGATTGTTTCCACGCCCAAGGGCGTCATGTCCGATGCAGCTGCACGATCTGCCAATGTTGGCGGCGAAGTGCTCTGCACCGTGTTCTGAGGAGGGGTTCATGTCCCGTATCGGCAAGAAACCCGTCCCCCTGACCAAAGGCGTTTCCGCCTTGGTTTCGGGTCAGACTGTGGAAGTGAAGGGTCCCAAAGGCACCCGCAGCTTTACCGCGACCGACGATGTCACGCTGACCGTAGAGGGCAACGAGATCAGGGTCACACCGCGCGGCACCTCAAAGCGGGCACGCCAGCAGTGGGGCATGGCCCGGTCAATGGTCGAAAACCTGGTGACAGGCGTGACCACCGGCTTCAGGCGCGAGCTTGAGATTCAGGGCGTGGGCTATCGTGCGGCGATGGCGGGCAATGTGCTCAAGCTGTCGCTGGGCTACAGCCATGAAGTGAACTTCGACGTGCCGGACGGTGTGACCGTTTCTGCGCCGAAGCAGACCGAAATCGTTGTCGAAGGCATTGACCAGCAGCTTGTCGGTCAGGTCGCGGCGAACATCCGCGACTGGAAGCGCCCCGAGCCGTACAAGGGCAAGGGCATCCGCTATCAGGGCGAATTCGTGTTCCGCAAGGAAGGCAAGAAGAAGTAAGGGGCTAGGGAAATGGCGAACAACAAGCGGGAGCTGTTCCTCAAGCGCCGTCTGCGCGTGCGGAACAGGATCAAGGCGATGGCGAACGGGCGGCTGCGCCTTTCGGTCCACCGATCCAACAAGAACATCAGCGCCCAGCTGATCGACGATGTGAATGGCGTCACCGTTGCCGCTGCCTCGACCCTGGAAAAGGACCTCGGCTTTGTCGGCAAGAACAACATCGAAGCGGCAAGCAAGGTAGGCGCCGCGATTGCCGAACGTGCGAAGAAGGCCGGGATCGAGGAATGTTACTTCGACCGGGGTGGTTTTCTGTTTCACGGGAAGGTCAAGGCACTTGCCGATGCCGCCCGTGAAGGCGGCCTGAAGTTCTGAGGAGACGAAAATGGCAGAACGTGAACAACGCCGGGACCGCCGCGACGACCGTCGCGAAGAGACCCCGGAATTCGCCGATCGTCTCGTGGCGATCAACCGCGTGTCGAAAACCGTGAAGGGTGGCAAGCGCTTTGGCTTTGCGGCCCTGGTGGTGGTCGGCGATCAGCGCGGCCGCGTGGGCTATGGCAAGGGCAAGGCGAAAGAAGTGCCCGAGGCGATCCGCAAGGCCACCGAACAGGCCAAGCGCCAGATGATCCGCGTGCCGCTGCGCGATGGCCGCACGCTGCACCACGACATGGAAGGGCGTCATGGTGCCGGCAAGGTGGTGATGCGCACCGCCGTCGCGGGCACCGGCATCATCGCCGGTGGTCCGATGCGCGCCGTGTTCGAAATGCTGGGTCTGCAGGATGTGGTGGCCAAATCGCTTGGCTCCACCAACCCCTACAACATGATCCGCGCCACGATCGACGGTCTCAAGCAGGAAACCTCGCCCCGGCAGGTCGCGCAGCGCCGTGGCAAGAAGGTGGCCGATATCCTGAAGCGGCCCGAAACCGAAGCAGCACCCGAAGCGGTTGAAGCGTAAGGAACCGGGACATGGCAAAAACCATCATCGTCAAACAGGTGGCCTCCGCCGCCCGCCGCCCGGCAAAGCAGACCGCCACGCTGAAGGGCCTTGGCCTGAACAAGATGAACCGCACGCGCGAGCTGGAAGACACGCCCTCGATCCGGGGCATGGTCAACAAGATTTCGCATCTGGTGAAGATTGTGGAAGAGCGCGGGTAGGCGTCGGACGCGGTGCGTGACTTCTGCGCGCCGGAGGCCAAAAAATTGCGCCCCGCCGAACGGCGGGGCGCTTTTGTTTGTTTGCCGCCTTGCCCGCTTCGGTTCAAAGGGATGACGTCACCCCAGACGACAGTCCCTTTGAAAGGTCACACGGCCATGCCGTCTGCCCGCGCCTTGGGATCATTCCGGAACGAGCCGGATCGGCGGGATAGTGTCCAATCCACCGCCACGCGCTTCCATTCTGTGCCCTCGAGAGACATCAGATAGGAGGTCCGTCCGTGATGCTGCACCATGCAGGTTCCACGGATGATTCCCTTCAACAGTGTCTCGTAGGTCGGCCAGACCTCGGGATAGGGAAAAGCGCAATAGGTGAACCGGTCCACCGTGAACCACAGTTCGTCGTCATTCTGAAGGCAGACCCAGATATCCCGTTGCAGGCCGGGTTGCCGGGGAAAGGTCAGGCTCACCTCGACGGGCGCAACGGGATCGAGTTGGAATGACAGACCAAACTCGTCAGCTAAGCGCTGAAAATGGGACGCCACTTCTTTCGGAAAGGCTGTTGCGGCGTTCCGCTTTTCCTCCTGCGCTCGCCGTCTCTGCACGCGCGCCTTGCGCCGGCGTCGCACCCATCCGAACATCGTCCGACACCCTGTCCAAGCTTGCGGGGACCGATCAGCAGACTGTGCCAAGCCTCCATGAAAAAGTCCATGTTCCGCTGACACTGGCCCAAGGGACGGCACGGCGCGCGGTCAGGGGAATCGCATTTGAAGCAAGCGTAGGGTGCGGCTTGGACGCAACGCCCCCGCCAACCCTCCCCTTACACCACATCATCCATCCCCACATCCAGCGCCACCGCTATCGCCTTCAGCGTATCCACTGACCCCCGCGATTTCCCCGACTCGATGTCGTGCAACTGCACCCGGTGCAGGTCCGCACGGCGGGCCAGTTCGGCCTGGGTCAGCCCGCGCCATTCCCGGATCACCGTCACCGGATTTTCCCCGCTGACAATCCGCGAAAACACGGCCAGCGGCATGCCTTCCCCCGCCTCGGCCCTGGCGGCGTCACAGGCGGCAAGATCGGCCAGCATTTCACTGTCTGCAACCAGCCGCTCATATTCCGCCCGAGGGATCGTAACCATGCCCATTCCCGTTCCTCATTCGTAAATGCCGCCGCGCGGTCCGACCTGAACCACCTCCAGCACCTTGCCATCTTCCATGATGACCCGCCAATCGCCGACCCGCAGCCTTATGCCGGATCGCCCGCGCAGAACCGTCACAGTGTACGCCGCAGACGCCGGGTCCGTCGCAAGGTCAGCGATCTTTCCAAGGATTCGCTTCGCCGGGTTCGCTGGTATCCGCCGCAAGGCTTGTCGGGCCGCCGGAAGAATGACGATTGCCAAGGTGTGGGCCGACTCCTTGATCCATACCGATCACGATGCGGCGTCATGACCTATTCTGCCATGGCCTTGCGCAGGGCCGCCGTTACGAAGGCGCTTTTGTTGTTCACCCCGCTCAGCCGCAGCGCGATATCGGCATCGATCATCAGGTTCATGCGAACCTTGCGCACCCCGGCCGGCAGCGGCGGCCGCCCGCGTTTGGCGTGTTTGAAGAAATGATCGTCCAGTTCCCGCGCTTCGCCGGTTTCGTCAGTATAGGGTCGCACCTCAGCCATAACGTTTCGCCTCTCTTCTGCTTGCCTTGCGCAGGCTGATCACACGGGTCGCCGTGCCACGATAACACCAAACAGCAACGCACAGCCTGCCGCCGATCATGGCATAGGTAATGAACCGCTGCTCGGGGTTTGGCTGGCGGACGTCGGATATGGTCAATGCGGCATCCCAGTCGATCTGCGCCACATCTGCAAAGTCCAGGCCTCGCTCCTGCAGTGTCCATTCCCGTTTTGCCTGATCCCACCCGTATTCCACGGGCTAAACATACACACGTTTATTTGGGACTTCAATAATGTGTGTAAATGAAGTAACGGATGCTGACGATCCTCTGCCCATGGCGGGCGCGGAACCCCTGAGGTGGGAAGGTGACGCTGCCTTGTCCTGAAGTTCCGGGTGTGACAGGTGGCAAAGGTCAACAAGAAGCAGACAGGCATCGCCAACCCTTTGACTCCAAACAACCCACCCCCTGTCCCACCGTGGGCACCACCGAAATTCTTGCCTCGCCATTCCAAAGCGTGTAACGCCCCCCGGTGGCAACGCGTGCCACAGAATCAACAAGAAATGCCGCGTTGCCCGCATCCCGTCGCAGGGTGGGTATTCCGGCCAAGGAGAGTGCGACATGAAACTTCACGAGCTTCACGACAATCCCGGTGCCGCCCGCAAGCAAAAGCGCGTCGCCCGTGGTCCCGGTTCGGGCAAGGGCAAGACCGCCGGCCGCGGCATCAAGGGCCAGAAATCCCGCTCGGGCGTCGCCATTGGCGGCTACGAGGGCGGCCAGATGCCGCTTTACCGCCGCTTGCCGAAGCGCGGCTTCAACAAGCCGAACGCAAAATCCTATGCCGTCGTCAATCTGGGCATGATCCAGAAGTTCATCGCCGAAGGCAAGCTTGACGCGGCCCGGCCGATCACCGCCGAAGCCATGGTCGCCAGCGGCCTGATCCGCCGGGTTCTGGACGGCGTGCGGGTTCTGGCAAAGGGTGAAATCACCTCGGCCGTCACGCTGGCCGTCACCGGTGCCTCTGCCGCCGCCGTCGCAGCCGTGGCCGCCGCAGGCGGGACGCTGACCGTGGCCGAAGCCCTGCCGCCGCATGGCAAACCGGTGCGCAAGGCCAAAGCGGAATAATGGTTGTGAGCCGCCCTTCGACGGCTTACATGACGTAAGGTTTTCCCGCGCCGCCGACCGGAAAACGGTCAGGCGGCGCTGTCATGAAAGAGACTGGCATGGCATCTGCTGCAGAGCAAATGGCCGCGAACCTTTCCTGGGGCGCGCTTGGCAAGGCAACCGACCTTCGCCAAAGGATATTCTTCACGATCGGCCTGCTGATCGTCTACCGCCTGGGCACTTATATTCCCGTGCCCGGCATCGACGGGGTACAGTTGCGCCAGTTCATGGATCAGGCCGGGGCCGGCATCGGCGGCATCCTGAACATGTTCACCGGCGGCGCGATCAGCCGCATGGGCATCTTCGCGCTTGGGATCATGCCCTATATCTCGGCGTCGATCATTGTTCAGCTGATGGCCGCGCTGGTGCCGCAGTGGGAACAGCTGAAGAAAGAAGGCGAGCAGGGCCGCAAGAAGCTGAACCAGTATACGCGCTACGGCACGGTCGGTCTGGCCGTGCTGCAGGGCTGGGGCATCGCCGTCAGCCTTGAGGCCGGCGGTCTGGCCCAGGACCCGGGCATGCAGTTCAAGCTTGCCTGCCTGATCACCCTGGTCGGGGGCACCATGTTCCTGATGTGGCTGGGCGAACAGATCACGGCACGCGGCATCGGCAACGGGATTTCGCTGATCATCTTCGTGGGGATCGTGGCCGAGATTCCGGCAGCGCTGGCCCAGTTCCTCAGCCAGGGGCGGTCCGGGGCCATCTCGACCCCGGTGATCATCGGCGTCATCGTGATGGTTGTTGTGGTGATCGCTTTCGTGGTCTTCATGGAACGGGCCTTGCGGAAGGTTCACATCCAGTATCCGCGCCGCCAGGTCGGCATGAAGGTGTATGACGGCGGGTCCAGCCATCTGCCGGTCAAGGTCAACCCGTCGGGCGTGATCCCGGCAATCTTTGCCTCGTCGCTGCTGCTGCTGCCGACGACCGTCGTCGCCTTTTCGCATCAGTCCGCCGGCCCGGTCATGTCAACCGTTCTGGCCTACCTTGGGCCGGGACAGCCGCTGTATCTGCTGTTCTTCGTGGCGATGATCGTGTTCTTTGCGTATTTCTACACCCACAACGTCGCCTTCAAGGTCGAAGACGTGGCCGAAAACCTGAAGAACCAGAACGGGTTCATTCCCGGCATCAAGCCCGGCAAGCGCACCGAGGAATATCTGTCGTATGTCGTCAACCGCGTGCTTGTCGTCGGGTCCGCCTATCTGGCGCTGGTCTGTATCCTTCCGGAAATCCTGCGCAGCCAGTTCGCCATTCCGTTCTATTTTGGCGGGACATCGGTGCTGATCGTGGTCAGCGTAACGATGGATACGATCAGCCAGGTGCAGTCACACCTTCTGGCCCATCAGTACGAGGGGCTGATCGAAAAGTCGCAACTGCGCGGCAAGAAGCGCACCGGCCTGCGCAAGGCCCCGGCGCGGCGCTGAGGCGGCGATGGTGAATGTCATTCTTCTTGGCCCGCCGGGGGCCGGCAAGGGCACCCAGGCCAAACGCCTGGTCGACGGGCGGGGCATGGTGCAACTGTCCACCGGCGACATGCTGCGCCAGGCACGGACGTCGGGCACCGAAATGGGCAGGCGTGTGGCCGAGGTGATGGATCGCGGCGAACTGGTGACCGACGATATCGTCATCGGCCTGATCGAGGAAAAGCTGACCCATGCCGAAGGGGCGGGCTTCATCTTTGACGGGTTTCCCCGCACCCTGCCCCAGGCTGATGCGCTGGGGCGGCTGCTGGACAGGGTCGGCCAGCGTCTGGATGCCGTGATTGAAATGCAGGTCGATGACGCCGCGCTTGTGGCGCGCATCAGCGGGCGCGTCACCTGCGGTGTCTGTGGTGCGGTCTACCATGACCAGACCCATCCAACCCGCCAGCCGGGTGTCTGCGATGCCTGCGGGTCCACCGACCTGCGGCGGCGGGCCGATGACAACGAAGCCTCGCTGAGGCAGCGGCTGATGGAGTATTACAAGAAAACCTCGCCCCTGATCGGCTATTACTATGCCAAGGGCCAGCTGACGACGGTTGATGGGCTGGCAGAGGTCGGGGTGGTGGCAGAGGCGGTTCGCAGGGTTCTTGACAAAGGATGAATGCGCCGCCCTTGCCCTTGACGCCCCGTTGAAAACCCCATAGGTCACGGCGTCTCGGAAGAGAATCGTCTTGACAGACGGCTTGGCTGGCCTTGGCGCACGTCGCGCAGGGCCGGTTGTTGTGAAAAAAGGTTCCGGCATTACGGAACCGCAACGAAAGGAAAGACGCGTGGCACGTATTGCTGGCGTAAACATCCCCACGGGGAAACGGGTTCCCATCGCGCTGACCTATATCACCGGGATCGGGCCGCATATTGCCGAACAGATCTGTGCGGCCAACAACATCGACCGCGCCCGCCGGGTCAATGACCTGAGCGATGCCGAAGTTCTGGCAATCCGCGAATACATCGACGCCAACCTGACCGTCGAAGGCGACCTGCGCCGTGAAGTGGCCACCAACATCAAGCGTCTGATGGACCTTGGATCGTACCGGGGCCTGCGTCACCGCCGCAACCTGCCGGTGCGCGGCCAGCGCACGCATACCAACGCGCGGACCCGCAAAGGCCCGGCGAAGGCGATCGCCGGCAAGAAGAAGTAAGGGGATCAGCCGATGGCACGCGATAAAACCCGCATGAAGAAAAAGGAACGCAAGAACATCGCCGCAGGCGTTGCTCATGTGAATTCGTCTTTCAACAACACCAAGATCCTGATCTCTGACGTGCAGGGCAATGCGATTTCCTGGTCGTCCGCCGGCACGATGGGCTTCAAGGGCAGCCGCAAATCCACCCCCTATGCCGCGCAGATGGCCGCCGAAGACGCGGGCCGCAAGGCACAGGAACACGGCGTCAAGACGATCGAAGTTGAAGTCCAGGGTCCGGGTTCGGGCCGCGAGTCGGCGCTGCGCGCGCTGGCTGCCGTCGGCTTCAACATCACGTCGATCCGTGATGTGACGCCGATTGCCCACAACGGCTGCCGCCCGCCGAAACGCCGCCGGGTCTGACCGCCAAACCTTTTTGACGGGCCGTGCAACCTGCGCGGCCCGCAGTCGTTATTTCTGATCCTCGGGCGTCTTTCTGCTTAAGGACATGGGCAGGAGACTGGTATGGAGGCGACACGCATGATCCACAAGAACTGGCAGGAACTGATCAAGCCGACGCAGCTGGACGTGCGGCCCGGCGCGGACCCGTCGCGCCAGGCAACTGTCGTTGCGGAACCGCTGGAGCGGGGCTTTGGCCTGACACTGGGCAATGCGCTGCGCCGTGTGCTGATGTCATCGCTTCAGGGTGCCGCGATCACCTCTGTGCAGATCGACAATGTCCTGCACGAGTTTTCGTCGGTGGCCGGTGTGCGTGAAGACGTGACCGATATCGTTCTGAACCTCAAGGGCGTCAGCCTGAAGATGGAAGTCGAAGGGCCAAAGCGCCTGTCGATTTCCGCCAAGGGTCCGGGCGTGGTCACCGCCGGTGACATTTCGGACTCAAACGGGATCGAGGTTCTGAACAAGGATCACGTTCTGCTGCACCTTGACGATGGTGCGGATGTGTTCATGGAACTGACGGTGAATACCGGCAAGGGCTATGTCGCTGCCGACAGGAACCGCCCGGAAGATGCGCCCATCGGGTTGATTCCGATCGATGCAATCTATTCGCCGGTCAAGAAGGTAAGCTACGAAGTGCAGCCCACCCGCGAGGGCCAGGTGCTGGATTATGACAAGCTGACGATGAAGATCGAAACCGACGGGTCGCTGACGCCGGATGACGCGCTGGCCTATGCCGCGCGCATCCTGCAGGATCAGCTGTCGATCTTTGTCAACTTCGACGAGCCTGAATCAGCGCTGCGCCACGACGCGGACGACGGGCTGGAGTTCAATCCGCTGCTGCTCAAGAAGGTGGACGAGCTGGAGCTTTCGGTGCGTTCGGCAAACTGCCTGAAGAACGACAACATCGTCTATATCGGCGATCTGATTCAGAAGACCGAAGCAGAAATGCTTCGCACACCGAACTTCGGCCGCAAATCGCTGAACGAGATCAAGGAAGTGCTTTCGGGCATGGGCCTGCATCTTGGGATGGACGTGGAAGACTGGCCGCCGGAAAACATTGAAGACTTGGCCAAACGGTTCGAAGACCAGTTCTGAGGCCGCAGCCCCGGCGCAGGCCGGGGCCCCGAAGAAAATGCCCGCGCAGGCGGGGAAAACAAGGGCATTCCGCCCCAAGGTGAGCCGCCCAGACGAGGGCGTGCCGGACAAAGCAAAACGGAACGACAGGAGTTTGTCATGCGTCACGCCCGCGGTTACCGCCGCCTGAACCGGACCCACGAACACCGCAAGGCGCTGTTCGCCAACATGGCCGGGTCGCTGATCGAGCACGAGCAGATCAAGACCACGCTGCCGAAAGCCAAGGAACTGCGCCCGATCATCGAAAAGCTGATCACGCTGGCCAAGCGCGGCGACCTGCACGCGCGCCGTCTGGCCGATGCGCAGCTGAAGGAAGACAAGCACGTGGCGCGCCTGTTCGCAATTCTCGGGCCGCGCTACAAGGACCGTCAGGGCGGCTATGTGCGCGTGCTGAAGGCGGGCTTCCGCTATGGCGATATGGCCCCGATGGCGATCATCGAATTCGTGGACCGTGATCCGGATGCGAAAGGGGCCGTCGACCGGGCGCGCAGTGCCGCCGAAGAAGCCGCCGGGGCCTGAGGCCCCACGGCGCCCCGTGCAATGCTGAAGCCCGCCCTTCCCGGCGGGCTTTTTCCATCCTGGGTTCCGGGCGATCACGCTGCAACCGGAACCAGCCCGCACAACCGACAGGGGCCTGCGCCCGACGAAGAGGACAGCATGACGATCAGGTTCGGACTTCTTGGCGCGGGGCGCATCGGCAAGGTCCACGCAAAGGCGATCACCGCTGACAGCAATGCCCGGCTTGTGGCCGTGGCCGATGCCGTTCCCGCCGCAGCACAGGCCATTGCCGATCAGTACGGCTGCGCCATCCGCAGCATTGACGGGATTCTGGTGTCAAAGGACATCGACGCGGTGGTGATCTGTACCCCGACAGATACCCATGCCGACCTGATCGAAGCTTTCGCCCGCGCCGGAAAGGCGATTTTCTGCGAAAAGCCGATTGACCTGAGCCTTGAGCGCGTGAAGGCCTGCCTGAACGTGGTGCGCGACACAGGGGCGACCCTGATGGTGGGCTTCAACCGCCGCTTCGATCCGCATTTCCGCGCTGTGCGGGCCGAGATTGACGCAGGCACCATCGGCGCGGTTGAACAGGTGGTCATCACCTCACGCGATCCCGCAGCGCCACCGGCAGAGTACATCACCCGCTCCGGCGGCATCTTCCGCGACATGACCATCCATGATTTCGACATGGCGCGCTTCCTGCTGGGTGAAGAGATTGCAACGGTCAGCGCCGCAGCCTCGGTTCTGGTCGACCCAAAAATCGGCGAACTGGGCGATTACGATTCGGTCAGCGTGATTCTGACAACGGCAAGCGGCAAGCACTGCATCATCGGCAATTCGCGCCGCGCGACCTATGGCTATGACCAGCGGATCGAGGTGCATGGCGCCCTTGGATCGGTGTCGGCGCAAAACCAGCGCCCGGTGTCGATCGAAGTGGCAAGTGCCAGGGGCTATACCCGCCCGCCGCTGCACGATTTCTTCATGACGCGATATGCCGAAGCTTACGCCGCCGAGATTGCCGCCTTCATCGCCGCTGTCGCAGGCAAGGGTCCTGCCACGCCGTCCGGCGAAGATGGCCTGGCCGCGCTGGCCCTTGCCGAAGCCGCGCTGAAATCGGTGACCGAACAGCGCGCCGTCGCCGTGGCCGAGGTGCTGGGCTGACGGGGGTGTGATACGGCCTGCGCATCAGGCTGCCCATCGGCCAAGCAGAGAAAAAAGGGGCCTTTCCGACGGTGCGGAAAGGCCCCTTCACATCGAAACGACGACGCCCTGTCAGTTGCGGCGGGGTTGGGCGTTCGCGCCGATGGCCGCGCCCGCCGCCGCACCGCCCAGCGTCGCAGCCGTATTCCCCCTGCCATCACCAAACTGGCTGCCCACGGCAGCGCCGCCCAGCGCCCCGATCATGGCGTTGGTCTGGGGATCGTCCGTGCAACCGGCCAGCAGGGCGGTCGACACAAGGGCCATTCCAAGGGCAGTTCTAAGCTTTAGCATTCGGATCACTCCAAAATCCGGTTACGTTTGCTGAAACTTAGCTACCTTGTGCGGGGCCGTCCAGCCCTATCGGAAAGCCCTGTCGGTAGCACGAGATATGTCCGGGTTAGGTAGCGCAGGATTTGTCCGGTTTGATGCTTTGCCAGGGAGGCGAGGCGATGACCAGGACAGAAGTGCTGCAGGAGCGCCGGATGGCGAAGTTTTTGGATTTGCTGGACCGTTGGAACCGGCGGGAGTTGAGCATGGCGGAGGCGGGCGAGGTTTTGGGGATATCGGAGCGTCAGTTCCGCCGCTACCGCGACCGCTTTGAGGAAGAGGGGCTGGAGGGTCTTGTGGACCGCCGGCTCGGCAAGGCATCGGCGCGGCGGATGCCGCCGGACGAGGAGGCGCGGGTGCTGGCCCTTTACCGCGCCCGCTATGCGGGTTGGAATGTGAAGCATTTCCACGACCATCTGCGCGAGACCACGGACTTCCGTTTCGGCTATACTTGGCTGAAGTTGCGGCTCCAGGGTGCGGGGCTGGTGAGCCGGGCCAGGAAGCGCGGCGCGCATCGGCGCAAGCGCGAGCGCAAGCCTTGCCCCGGCATGATGCTCCACCAGGACGCCAGTCGCTTTGCCTGGCTGGCGGATCAGGAGCCGCTTGATCTGGTGGTGACGCTGGACGATGCGACCAGCGAGATCTATTCGGCCTTTCTGGTCGAGGAAGAGGGCACGTTCTCGACGTTTCAGGGCCTTCTCGAGACCTTCCTGGTCCAGGGCCTGCCCGCCAGCCTCTACACCGACCGGGGCAGCCACTATTTCCACACCCCAAAAGCGGGCGGCAAGGTTGACAAGGATCGCCCGACGCAGGTGGGCCGGGCGCTGGCGCAGCTCGGGGTCGACCATATCGCCGCCTATTCGCCGGAAGCGCGGGGCCGCTCGGAACGGGCCTTCGGCACCCTGCAGGACCGCCTGGCCAAGGAACTGGCCCTTGCCGGGATCAACGAGATCGCGGCGGCCAACCGCTGGATCGCCGAGACCTACCTGCCGCGCCACAACGCCCGCTTCACCACCCCGCCGGCGCTGGCCGAGAGCGGCTTCGTGCGCACCGATCCCGCGACCCTGCGCGAAGCCCTCTGCGTCGAAGAGCACCGTGTTGTCGCGCGCGACAACACGGTGCTCTTCGCAAAACGTGCCTTGCAGCTTCCGCCAAGCCCCCTGCGGCCGCATTACGTGAAGGCCGAGGTCAGGGTCCGCCACTATCCAGACGACACTCTGGCCATCTTCCACGGTCCAAAGTGCCTGGCCCGATACACCGCTCAAGGCCACCTCATCCAGGAGCACCCCAACAAAGCCGCCGCGTGAACCACCCCGACGCGGCAGACATCAAGAAGATAACAGGGGCGGACAACTGAAGTGCTTCCAAAACCGGACAACTCCAAATGCTATCGACAGCCCTATCGGAAAGCCCTATCGGAAAGCAGAGGCACCGCTTCGCCTGCGCCGGTGGCAGATCGGGGCTTTCGCCCTGCCCGGTTTTGCGGTTCTGTGCGGACCAAAGGATCGCCACCATGCAGACCGCCGACATTCTGGCCCGACTGATCGGATTCGATACCACAAGTTCAAAACCCAACCGTGCGCTGATGGACTGGGTGCAGCATCTTCTTGCCGGGGCCGGAATCACTGTGCAGATCCTTCCCGATGCCTCGGGCGGCAAGGCCAATCTTTATGCCACCATCGGCCCGCAGGACCGGCCCGGTGTGATGCTGTCGGGGCATACCGATGTCGTGCCGGTTGACGGACAGGTCTGGACACAGCCGCCCTTCGTGCTGACCTTGTCGGGGGGGCGTTTCTATGGGCGCGGGGCCGCCGACATGAAGGGGTTCGTCGCCTCGGCGCTGGCCGCCGCCCTTGCGGCCGCCCGCCGCCCGCTGGCAACCCCGCTGCATCTGGCGCTGAGCCATGATGAAGAGGTGGGGTGCCTTGGCGTCGCCTCGCTGATCGATCTGCTGGCGCAGGCCCCGCACCGCCCGGCGATGTGTATTGTAGGCGAGCCGACCGGGATGCAGGTGGCGACCGGGCACAAGGGCAAGATCGCCCTGCGCGCCACCTGCACCGGGCGCGAGGGCCATTCGGCCCTTGCCCCGATGGCGCTGAACGCGCTGCATCTGGGCGCGGATTTTCTGGGGGAAGTGCGCCGGTTGCAGGATGAGGTGGCCCACAGCGGTCTGACAGACGGTGATTACGATGTTCCCTACACGACGCTGCATGTCGGCAAGATGCAGGGCGGGGTGCAGGTGAACATCGTGCCCAACAGCTGCATCCTGGATTTCGAGATCCGCAATCTGGCCGGGGATGACCCGCAAAGGCTGATCGACCGGCTGCGGGATGCGGCAGACAGAATCACCGCCCCCCTGAAAGCGGCCTTCCCCGAGGCCGCGATCACCATCGACCGGCTGTGGGACTATCCCGGGCTGGGCACGCCGACCTCTGCCCCCGTGGTCCGCTTCGTGAAAAGCCTGACGGGGGCCAACGGCACGATGAAAGTGGCCTTCGGCACCGAAGGCGGGCTGTTTTCCGCCCGTCTGGGCATCCCCACGGTGATCTGCGGACCCGGCAGCATGGCCCAGGGGCACAAGCCTGACGAATGGGTCAGCGTGGAACAGATCGCGCGCTGCGACGCGATGCTGGCCGCGCTGCTCGACCGGCTGGAGGCGGGGCTGTGACGGCCCTTTGCCACATCGGGGGGGCCGCCCCGTGGCCGTGACGCTTGCCAGCCTGACGCAGGTCGCGGCCTTGGGTTTTGACGATGTCATCGATGTGCGCGCCCCGGCGGAATGGGCGGAAGACCACATTCCGGGGGCCGTGAACCTGCCGGTGCTGGATGACGCCGAACGCGCGCGGGTCGGCACGATCTACAAGCGCGAAAGCCCGTTCCGGGCGCGCAAGGTCGGGGCGGCGCTGGTCGCCAGGAATGCCGCCGCCCATCTGGAGGGGCCGCTTGCCGACAAGCCCGGCGGCTGGCAGCCCCTGGTCTATTGCTGGCGCGGCGGGCAGCGGTCGGGGTCTTTTGCGTCGATCCTGTCGCAGATCGGCTGGCGGGTGGAGACGGTCGCGGGGGGCTACAAGACCTACCGCAGCCTGGTGGTGCAGGCGCTTTATGATGCGCCGGTCCCCTCGCGCGTCATTGTCCTTGATGGCAACACCGGCACGGCAAAGACCGAACTTCTGGCGCTGATGGCAGAACGCGGGGTTCAGGTGATTGATCTGGAAGGTCTGGCCAACCATCGCGGGTCGCTGTTTGGCCGCCGGGCCGGGGGGCAGCCGTCGCAGAAGGGGTTCGAATCCCGGCTGGCCATGGCGCTGGCGGCACTTGACCCCGCCCGGCCGGTGGTGGTCGAGGCGGAATCAAGCAGGATCGGCACCTGCCGGATGCCGCCGCGCCTGTGGCGGGCCATGGTTGCGGCCCCCCGGCTGGCCATATCGGCCCCGCTGGCCGCGCGCGCCGCCTATCTTGCCCGCGCCTATGCCGATCTGACGGCAGACCCGGTGGACCTGGCGGGGGTGATCAACCGCCTGCGCCCGATGCAGGCGGCAGAGACCATCGACCGCTGGCTGGCGCTGGCCGCATCGCACCGCTTCGAGCCGCTTGCGGCAGAGCTGATGGCGCTGCATTACGACCCCCGCTACACCAGGCAGCGCAGCCTGACCGGGGCGCAGCCGGCGCAGGTGATTGAAACGCAAAGCCTGACGGCTGCGGCACTGCCCGCAGTAGCGGACGCGCTGATCGGCCTGGTCAACCGCCTGGGCTAGACCACCGTCAGGCGCGGTGCCCCCGCCCCGATCCGGCCGATGATTGCGGCGTCCTCGCCCTGCCCGCGCAGCGCCGCCAGCAGCGCCTCGGCCTGCGCCTGTGGCACGGCGGCCAGCAGCCCGCCCGCTGTCTGCGGGTCGAACAGCAGCGCGGCACGGGGGCTTTCGGTGAAAACCATGCGCGGTGCCGCGCCCGCTCGGTTCGCCGGGGCCAGGGAAGAGGCCTGGCCTGCCGCCGCCAGCGCTTCGGCCCCTGCCAGCACCGGAACACAGGCCAGATCAAGGCAGGCGGCACAGCCCGATGCCTGCAGGATTTCCAGAAGGTGCCCGGCAAGGCCGAATCCGGTGACATCCGTCATCGCATGGGCCACCGGGGCCAGCAGTGCCGATGCCGCACCCATCGGGCGGCACATCTGCGCAAAGGCCGCCGCAACCGCCTCGCCCAGCAGCCCGTCAGGCAGCGGGGCCGCCGTCATCCCGGCGGCCAGAAGGGTGCCCGTGCCGATCGCCTTGGTCAGGATCAGCGCGTCGCCCGGCCGCGCGCCGCCTTTGGTGACAATGCGCCCGGCAAGCCCCGTCACCGTGAAGCCCAGCGTCAGCTCTGCGCCGATGGCGGTATGTCCGCCCACGATATCGGCCCCCGCCTGGCTGAAAACGCTGGCCGCCGCCTGCATGATCTCACGCAGGGTGGCGGCCTGCATATGCGGGGCCAGGCGCGGCAGCGTCACCTGCGCCAGCGCCACCTGCGGACGCGCGCCCATCGCCCAGATATCGCCAAGCGCATGGATCGCCGTGATTTGTGCCAGCAGCCACGGGTCTTCGGTAAAGGCGCGGATGTGATCGGTGGTCATCACCTGCACCCCGCCGGCGTGGCGCAGCACGGCGGCATCATCGCCGGGGCCGGATAGCACATCGGCCCGGACCGGGGCCGGAAGCTGCGACAGGGCGGCAGACAGATCGCCCGCCGCAACCTTGGCACCACAGCCGCCACACAGCGGTCTTTCACCCATCGCTTCGGCCAGGCCCGCCGCATGGCGCGCGGGCAGCGCCGGCCCGGCCATGGCGGGACAGGGGCCAAATCCTGCCATGAAGCGCCGGTCGATGGCGTCTTTCCAGCGCCACAGCAGCGCACCGTCCAGCCGCAGCCCCCATTTGTCCGCCACCGCCCCCTTGCCCCCCGTGGAAACCAGCTTGAGGTAGTCGCGCTGCGGATGGTAGCGGCGCAGGTGCCCGCCCGACAGGGCCGCGCGCAGGTTGTGCAGCAGCACCGGGGCCTGCCGCACCGCAAAGACGCCGGCCTTCGGGCGTGGCGCATGAGTCATATGCACGCAGTCCCCCGCGCCGAAAACCGCCGGATCGCTGCTTTGCAGGGTCGGACCCACCGCGATGAAGCCGTCGGCCAGCACAAGCCCGGTGTCCCTCAGCCACCCCTGGGGACGTGCCCCGGCCACGCCCAGCACCAGATCTGCCGGAATCTGCGTGCCTGCCGTCGTTTCCACGCCCTGGGCCGTCACACGCGCCGCCGCCGTCTGCGTCAAAAGCCGCACACCCAGCCGGTCCATATGCGCCAGCAGCGCCGCGCGCGCACCGGCACCCAGGCTGTCAAGCGCCCGGCCGGCCCGTTCCAGAACGGTCACGCAGGGCCGTTTTCCCGCCGCCCGCAGCCGGTGGGCCATGGCCAGCGCCAGTTCCACCCCGCCCACCCCGCCGCCCAGCACCACGACCTGCGGATCGGGGGTTTGGGCGGCCAGGAAGCGTTCCCAGGCGGCGGCATAGGACCCCAGCGGCTTGGCGGCCAGGCCATGCCTGGCAAAACCCGGCAGGTCGGGCAGGTCAGATGTGATGCCGATATCGACCGATGCCACGTCATAGGCAACGGGCGCACGGCCGCTGACCCTCACCTGCCGCGCGGCAAGGTCAATGCCCTCGGCCCGGCCCAGGATCAGCCGCGCCCCGGCGCAGCGGGCCAGCCGCACCAGGTCGATCATCATGGCATCGCGCGGGTAATGCCCGGCGATGCAGCCGGGCAGCATCCCCGTATAGGGTGCCACGGGGTCGGGATTGATCAGCGTCAGGCGCACCCCGGCCAGCGGGGCCATGCCCCACTTCCGCAGCACCAGCGCATGGGCGTGGCCGCCGCCGATCAGCACCAGATCGCGGGTCAGGGGAAGCGGCGTCACCGGCGCGCCCGATACGGAAAGCAAAGGAACATCCGTGGTCTTCTTCCTGCCGATATACCCTGGCGGCCGGGGAAACCCCCGGCGTCTTTCCGGGGCGTGTGGCAGCCTATCGTCCCCGGCGTCCGGTGACGAGGGGGCATCGCCCGGGGGTGGTGCGTGTCGCGCCTGCCATGCCCGGCGTTGCAGGGCAGACGCTGCGCGATGGCGCGTCGGCAGATCGGCCTGACGCGACCCAAAGGCTGCAACCTGCCCCGGCCCCGCAGCAGCCCATCCGGCCGGTGCGGAGGCAGGCGGGCGGTCTGACCCGTTTTCGGGAAGGGCAGGCGGCGCGCAATCCGGTTGTGGTGGGGGAAAAGCCGCCTGCCCTGCCGATCCGCCGGCCCCTTGGGCGGCTGACCGCGCAGGCGGAACGTGCCACCCTGGCCGGGGGGCCGGGGCTGTGCCGGATCGTGGGGCGGCGCAATACCCCGCCGTTGCAGGTGGCGCGCGGGGTGCCGCAGCACCGGACTGCGGCGCTTCACCGGGCGCAGGCATGGCTGGGCCCCATGACGCTGGCCGATGCTGCCGGGGCGCTGGAACTGCACGAAAGCAGCGTCAGCCGCCTGGTGGCCGGGATCAGCAATGCAACCCCGCAAGGCACCTGGCAGCGGCGCGCCCTGTTCGGCCCGCGGGTGGGGGACCGCTCCGCAGCAGCGATCCGGGCGCAGACGAAGGCTGCCCTCTTCGTCCCTGATCGGTCGCTTCCGGCTCGGACGGGGCGCTGCCATCGCATGGGCAGGGTGCTCAGGAAGCATCCCCGCCGCTTGCCGGACGGGACGATCATTCTGACCTGCCGGAAAGGCGGGCTGTCGTTCCGGTCAGGGACCACGGCACCCCCGGAGCGTTCCCGCAAACGCAACCAAGGCCGGCGCCTGGCCCGGCGGGAGCAAAGCGCCAGCCATCGGCGGGTCGGGCCATCGCCGGGGGGCTTTGGCCCCCGGCGGGCCTGCGGCACGCGCCGCGCGTGGCCGGTGCGGTGGCCCCGGCCGGACCGCGACAGGCGCGCACAGGCGGAACAATGTCCTGCCTTCCCGCCGGCGGTCCATGCGGTTGGCACCCATTCAGCATCCTGTTAGATGCAAGGGCAGGCGGAACGGGTCTGCGGGACGGGGAAGGGCATGGCGTATTTTCTGGGTGTCGACACGGGCGGCACCTATACCGATGCGGTGATCGTGGACGAGGCGGCAGACCGGGTGATCGGCACCGCCAAATCGCTGACAACACGGGGCGATCTGGCGCTGGGCATCGGGCGTGCGGTGGATGCGGCGCTGTCGGGGGCCGGCGTGGCGGCGCGCCAGGTGCGGCTGGTGTCGCTGTCCACAACGCTGGCCACCAACGCGCTGGTCGAAGGACAGGGTGGCAGGGTTGCCCTGGTCTTCATCGGCTTTGATGACGGCGATCTGGACCGGGGCGGTCTGACCGGGGCGCTGCGTGGCGATCCGGTGATCCGGCTGGCGGGGGGGCATGGGCATTCCGGGCAGGAAACAGCCCCCCTTGACCTGACGGCGCTGGAAGCCGCCGTATCGGGCCTTGCGCCGGAGGTCATGGGATTTGCCGTGGCATCCCGCTTTGCCACCCGCAATCCGGGCCACGAGGTGGCGGCCCGCGCCCTGATCCGCCGGGTAACGGGTCGGCCCGTGACCTGTTCACACGAATTGTCCGCGCAGTTGAACGGGCCGAAACGGGCGCTGACGGCGGTGCTGAATGCCCGGCTGATCGGGATGATCGACCGGCTGGTTGCCGCCTGCGAACGCCATCTGGTCCTGATCGGCATTGATGCGCCGCTGATGGTGGTGCGCGGGGATGGTGCGCTGATTTCGGCGGCCATGGTGCGCGAGCGCCCGATCGAGACCATCCTGTCCGGCCCTGCCGCCAGCATCGTGGGTGCCCGCTGGCTTACGGGCGAATCCGACGCGCTGGTGTCGGACATCGGCGGCACGACCACGGATGTCGCCCTGCTGCGCGGCGGCCTGCCCCGGATCGATCCGCAGGGTGCCCGTGTCGGCCCCTACCGCACGATGGTCGAAGCGGTGGCCATGCGCACGACGGGCCTGGGGGGCGACAGCGAGGTGCATCTGCAAACCGAAGGGCTGCAGGGGGGGCTGCGCCTTGGCCCGCGCCGTCTGGTGCCGGTGTCGCTGCTGGCCGCCGACCACCCCGCCATGGTACACGAGGCGCTGGACCGCTGGCTGTCGGCCGATGCGGTGGCCGAGGCGGACGGGCGCTTTGTCATCCCGATGGGCGGGCAGGCGGGGGGGCTGACCGCCCGCGAAGCGGCCGTTCTGGCGCGGATCACGGCGCCGATGCCGGTGGCCTTTGCCCTGACCTCGCGCCCCGAGGCGGCGGCGCTGGACCGGCTGGTGGCGCGCGGTCTGGTGATGCTGTCCGGCGTGACCCCATCGGATGCAAGCCATGTGCTGGGCCGGCTTGCGGCCTGGGACGGGCGCGCGGCGGAAAAGGCGGTGCGTCTGCTGGCGCGGCGGCGCACCGGGCGGGGCGACCGCTTTGCCCCCGATGCCGCGACCCTGGCCCGGGCCATTGTGGATCAGTTGACCGCGCAGACCGTGGACTGCCTGCTGGACGCGGCCTTTGGCGAAGACCCCGCCTTTGCGGACGAGGTGCCTGAACATCTTGCCCGCCACAGGCTGACACAGGCCGGGCTGGACCGGCACCGCGGGATTGTCGAGGTGTCGGTCCACCTCGGCGTGCCGGTGATCGGGCTGGGGGCCTCGGCCCCGAACTATTACGGGGCGGTGGGGGCACGGCTGGGCGCGCGGATGATCCTGCCGGAACATGCCGGGGTGGCCAATGCCATTGGCGCGGTGGTGGGACAGGTCGCGCAGCGCGCGACCGGGCTGGTGACAAGCCCCGGCGAGGGGCGCTTTACCGCGCATCTGCCGGATGGGATGGCGGTCTTTGCAGATCGTGACGCGGCCCTTGCGGCGCTGGAGACGGCCCTGGTGCAGGAAGCATCCGCCCGCGCGCGCGCGGCCGGGGCCGAAGACCTGTCCGTTACCGTAACCCGCGACATCCGCGAGGCCCAGGTCGAAGGCCGCGCCATGTTCATCGAGGCCACCGTTGCCGCCACCGCCAGCGGCAGGCCCCGCGTGGCCCATGGCTGACACCCCGTTTTCCGCTTGACGGCTGTGCCCCGCCAGACTACTCAGCCCGCACCTTTGGCGAGGTAGCTCAGCCGGTTAGAGCACGCGACTCATAATCGCGGGGTCGGGGGTTCGAGTCCCCCCCTCGCCACCACTGCCGAAGAAATGTCTGAATTTCATTTCCTGTGATGGGCAACGGGGGCAGGCATTGTTGCGCAAATCCAGTGATGACCGGAGGTTCCCTGCCCCCGCGCGCATCAATCCAGCGGCGCTGACGGGTCTGCCACGGGCGGTAAAGCCGTTCAGCGCGGGCACCCTGACAGGGAAGCCGGCCACCTGACGGCTGGCGGCTTGCGCCACCGTTGCCCGAGCGTTCGGCCAAAGCGCCGCAAGGCGCGCCGGGCCTGGTTGCGCGATTGCACCGGCGCTGTCCGGCGTGTGGTAAGCTTCGCCGCCCGGATGCCCGGCCTATGCCCGTCAGTTGCGGTGTGACGCCTGCGCGATAGGGGTCTTTCGGTGCCGCCCTGATTGCGGGCACCCCCCTTGCCTTCGCCGCCGGCCTTGATCGCGGTGCGGCCGGTCAACCGGAACAGCGGCCCGTGTGATCCGCGACGGGCGTGTTGACCTGCCGGGTCTTCCGGCACCGTGACGGCGTGCCGAGGTTCGGCACCGCCCGGTCAAGGCCGGTCAGCCGCAGAAGGCTGCGGGCGACCCCTGCCCTTTGCCGCAGCGCCATGCCGGGCAGCCCTTTCAGGGTCAGACAGGTCCGGATGGCCATGTCCCTGCCCTCCCGCTGCCGACGGCACCTGCCCGTCGGCGCAGCCGCGCAGGCCATGGCGGGATCACGCCGGAGTCACGGGATCAATCCCTCATGGGGCCTGCGCGGCAGAGCCAGGGCGATCCGATTTCAACGCAATCCCTACTTCCGCCGCCGGTGTTCCTCCAGCCTTGGCATGATCTCGACGAAGTTGCAGGGCTTGTGGCGGAAGTCGAACTGCCAGCGCAGGATCTCGTCCCAGGCATCGCGGCAGGCGGAAGGCGATCCGGGCAGGGCGAACAGCCAGGTGCCCTGGGCCACCCCGCCACAGGCGCGCGACTGCACCGCCGAGGTGCCGATCTTTTGCATCGACACCATGGTGAACATGGTCGCGAAGGCTTCGATTTCCTTCTCATAGATGTCGCGGTGCGCCTCCACCGTCACATCGCGCCCGGTCAGGCCGGTGCCGCCGGTGGTCAGCACCACGTCAATCGCCGGATCGGCGCACCAGCGGCGCAGATGCGCGACAATCGCCGCACGGTCATCCCGTTCCATGCCGCGCGCTGCCAGGATATGGCCCGCATCCGTCAGCCGGTCTGCCAGCGTGTCGCCGGAGGTGTCCGTCTCGGGCCGCCGCGTGTCGGAGACGGTCAGCACCGCAATCCGCACCGGCACAAACTCCCGCGTTTCATCGATCCGGTTCATGATCTTGTCCTCAGATGGGCTTTCAGACTTAACAGATCCGCCCAGGCCTCGCGTTTCGCCGCCGGGGTGCGCAGCAGATAGGCGGGGTGGACCATCGGCAGCACCGGCTTGCCCAGCGCCTCTGCCCATTGCCCGCGCAGCCGGGTGATGCCCCTGATCCCCAGCAGCGCCGACAGCGGCGTGTTGCCCATGACGACGATCACCTTCGGGCCGGCAAGGGCGATGTGCCGCTGCAGGAAGGGCAGCAGCATGGCCACCTCTTCTGGCGTCGGGTCGCGGTTCTGCGGCGGGCGCCAGACCATGACATTGGTGATGTAAAGCGCCAGCGCCGGGTCCATCGCTGTGCGCGACAGGCCGATGGCCGCGAACATCCGGTCCAGCAGCTGGCCCGCGCGGCCCACGAAGGGACGTCCCGCAAGGTCCTCGTCCCGCCCCGGCGCCTCGCCCACCACCATCACCTGCGCGCCGGGCAGACCATCGGCAAAGACCAGCGATTTCGCCCCGCGTTTCAGCTCGCAATGCTCGAATGCCGCCAGGGCCCCGCGCAGCGCCTCGAGGCTCGGCGCCTGCGCTGCGGCCTGGGTCGCCGCCCGCACCGCAGCGGTGCTGTCCGGTCCGGCCACCGGGGCGGGTGCCACGGCTGCGGGGCGCGCCGCAGCCAAGGGCGGTGCCGCCGGGGTGCCCACCGCCACCGCCTCATAGCGGTTGACCGGCGTTTCCCCCACGGCCAGGTCCGCGCCAAGCTCCAGCTGCCAGGCCAGCGCCGCAAGGTCTGCGTGAAAGGTCAGGTCGGTGTCCATGGCCGCAAGACTATGCCCCCTGCCCCCTGCGGTAAACCGCTTGTTCGGCCCCGGCGCGCTTTCTATAAGCGTCAAGCCGGGCCGCCCCGGCACAAGAGAGGTTCCGATGACATTCCGCGCCCGCCACCTGCTGGGGATTGAGCACCTGGCGCCAGGGGAAATCCGCACGGTGCTTGACCTGTCGGAACGCTATGTCGATCTGAACCGCCGCACCATCAAGCGCACCGATGTGCTGGCGGGCATGACCCAGGTCAACATGTTCTTCGAGGCGTCAACCCGCACCCAGGCCAGTTTCGAACTGGCCGGCAAGCGCCTTGGCGCGGATGTGATGACGATGTCGGTTGCCCAGTCCAGCGTCAGGAAGGGGGAAACCCTGATCGACACCGCGCTGACGCTGAACGCGATGCAGCCCGATCTGCTGGTGGTGCGGCACCCGTCCTCGGGCGCGGTCAGCCTGCTGGCCTCCAAGGTGACCTGCGCGGTACTGAACGCGGGCGACGGGCGGCACGAACACCCGACCCAGGCCCTGCTCGATGCGCTGACCATCCGCCGCGCCAAGGGCCGGATTCAGCGGCTGACCGTGGCGATCTGCGGCGACATCGCCCACAGCCGGGTGGCGCGCAGCAACCTTTTGCTGCTGGGCAAGATGGAAAACCGCATCCGCCTGATCGCCCCCGCCACCCTGATGCCATCGGGTGTCAACGAATTCGGCTGCGAGGTGTTCGACGACATGGCCGAAGGGCTGAAAGGCTGCGATGTGGTGATGATGCTGCGCCTGCAGAAGGAACGGATGGACGGCGGCTTCATCCCGTCCGAGCGGGAATACTATCACCGCTACGGGCTCGACGCCGAAAAGCTGGCCCATGCCAGGCCCGACGCCATCGTCATGCACCCTGGCCCGATGAACCGGGGGGTGGAGATTGACGGCACTTTGGCCGATGACATCAACCGCAGCGTCATCCAGGACCAGGTGGAAATGGGCGTGGCCGTGCGCATGGCCTGCATGGACCTGCTGGCGCGCAACCTGAAGGCGGAGCGGGGCCGGGCCGCGGCGGGGGTGATGGTGTGAGCGGTGCGCGGATGCGGGTGGCGCAGACCCTGCGGGCGCAACCGGGCGCCGGAAGGGTCCGGGCAGGGGGCCATGCGCTGCGGTGCGGCCGGATTTGCGGCAGTCTGCACCGCAGGACCGCGACAATCTGGCGCGAAAAGCAAAGCGGACCGGCGCGTTTGCCTGTTGGCTTCACGGCAGCACAAGGTGGCCTGACGGTGCGGTCATGCCAGGGTCCCGCGCAGCGGATGCGTGCCGGTTCGATGAAGAGAATGGTCCAACGTCATGCCCTTGCCATTGCTGCCCGCGCCGGGCGTGACCGGCCTTGACCCGGGCGCGCAGCCCTGCCGCAGGCGGGCCATGCAGGACCCCCTGCGCCTGAAACAACAGGAGATGCCAAAGATGCGATGCCTGCGTTTTTCCCTTGCCGCCGTGCTGCTGGCCACAGTGCCGCACCTTGCATCCGCCCAGTCCGCCGGTGATCTGGCCAAGAAACTGGCGAACCCGGTTGCCAACCTTGTGTCGGTCCCGTTCCAGTACAATCTCAACAGCGGCTTCGGCGACGGCGACGGGCAGCAAAGCTATATCAACATCCAGCCCGTGATCCCGATTTCCATCGGTGAAAACTGGAACCTGATTTCGCGCACCATCCTTCCGGTGGTGAACCAAAGCGACTTCACGGCGGACTATGGCTCCAGGACCGGGCTTGGCAACACCACGCAAAGCTTCTTCTTCTCGCCCAAACAGCCGACGAAGGCCGGCGTGATCTGGGGCCTGGGGCCGGTGCTGCAGATTCCCACCGCAACCGACGGGATCGCGCCGAATCAGTGGGGGGCCGGAATCACCGGTGTCGCGCTGAAACAGGCCAAGGGGTGGACGGTGGGCCTGCTGGCAAACCATGTCTGGTCCATCAGCGCCGAAGACCGCTATGGCAACAGCAGCAACACCTTCCTGCAGCCGTTCCTGAGCTATACCACCAGGAAAGCCACATCTTTCGCCATCAACACCGAATCGACCTACAACTGGGAAACCGAGGAATGGTCGGTGCCGCTCAACCTGACCGTCGGACAGATCATCAAGCTGGGCGGCAAGCCGGTGCAGCTGACCGGTGGTGTGCGCTATTGGGCCGACAGTCCGGAAGAAGGACCGGACGGTTGGGGCGCGCGGCTGGTGGTGACCTACCTGTTCCCCAAGAAGGGATAGCGGCCCCGTCCCGCCATTGCCCCGGACGCGCGGCCTGGCCTGTGAGGATGCCGGAAAGGGCATGCCCACCGCGTGCCGGACGGGAAGATCATCCTGATCCGTGGCATAGGCGGCTTGCCGTTCCCGGCGGGCAAGGAAACGCGACCCGCGTTTCCCCGCCCCGCCCGGCCGGGGGCAAGGGTTCCCTAAAGACCCGGCATGCAGGCGCATCGAAGGCCAGCGCCCGCCGGGGATGGGCGGGTGCCTGGCCGGGGGCTGTGGCCCCCCGGCTGGAAAGGGCAACGTGACGCTGTGGCAGGGGCGATGGCCTTTGCCAGGGAGAGACCGGGCAACGCGGATTGCACAGGACCACCCCTCCGGGCGGTGCCAGGAAACGCGACCCGCGTTTCCCCGCCCGCGCGCGACGGTGCCCTGTAGACCGGCGGGTCCGGGAGGGACAGAGGCCAGCGCCCGACCCGGCGGGAGCGAAGCGCCCGCCAGGGGTGGGTCGGGCGCTGGCCGGGGGCTGTGGCCCCCGGCCTGCCAAGGGGCAGCGCAGCGCTGTGGCAGGGGCGATGGCCTTTGCCATTGCAGCGGTGACAGTGCTTTCGTCAGTGCGGGCGGGATCAGGAAACGCACCGCGTTTCC